>JALYIZ010000022.1 GCA_030775505.1 Actinomycetota bacterium
GGCGGCGAGGTCGGGGAGGTCAGCCGCCCCGATGTCGGCGAGCTGTCGACGCAGCTGCTCGGCCTGCTCGGCGAGCTCGCGGCGTCGCTGGTAGAGCTCGATGAAGACCCCCACCTTGGCCCGCAGGACCCAGGGGTCGAACGGTTTCGAGAGGTAGTCCACCGCGCCCGCCGCGTAGCCCCGGAAGGCCTGATGGCCCTCCCCGTCGATGGCCGTGAGGAACAGGATGGGGATGTCCCTCGTCCGCTCCCGCTGCTTGACGTGGGTGGCGGTCTCGAAGCCGTCCATGCCCGGCATCTGCACATCGAGCAGGATCAGCGCCACGTCCTCCGTGAGCAGTCGCTTCAGGGCCTCCTCGCCGGACAGCGCCTTGATCAGCGGGTTCCCGAGCCCGTGCAGGATGGCCTCGAGCGCGAGCAAATTCTCGGGCCGGTCGTCGACGAGCAGGATCTTCGCCGGACCGGCCGCGGCGGCCGTCACGTCGCGGCGGTGCTTGCGGACGGTGGCCGGCCGACGAGCAACGAACGCATCACCGTGAGCAGCCGGTCCAGGTCCACCGGCTTGGTGATGTAGTCGCTGGCGCCGGCAGCGAGGCTCTTGTCGCGGTCTCCGGGCATGGCCTTGGCCGTGAGGAACAGCACGGGCAGGTCGGCGAAGGCGGGCATGCTCCTGATCTCCGCCGTGGTCTCGTTGCCGTCCATGTCGGGCATCATCACGTCCATCAGCACCAGGTCGACTCCGGCGCTCTCGCGCAGGAGCCGGATGCCGTCCTTGCCGTTGTCGCTATAGAGCACCTGCATGCCGTGCAGCTCGAGTGCGCTGGTGAGGGCGAAGACGTTGCGGACGTCGTCGTCGACCACCAGGACGGTGGCACCGGCGAGCGGATCGGGAGCGTCGAGGACCATCGGCTCGCTGGCGACGTCGGAGAGCATGGGGACCTGGCGGACCGGTCGCATCCCCGGAAAGTCTGCGGTGACCACCATCGCGTCACGCTCGTCGAAGGGGTACTCGGCCGGGACGTAGAGCGTGAAGGTGCTGCCCGCTCCCGCCTCGCTGGTCACGGCGATGGCACCGCCGAGGAGGCGGGCGATCTCCCGCGAGATGGACAGCCCCAGGCCGGTACCGCCGTACTTGCGGCTGGTCGTCCCGTCGGCCTGCTGAAATGCCTCGAAGATCAACCGCAGCTTCTCCGACGGCACCCCGATCCCGGTGTCGGTGACGCTGAAGGCCACGACAGTGTCCGCGTCGTTGAGGGTCGGGGTCGCGAACAACATGTGGTCCGGCGCCCGGTGGACGGCCAGGCGGACGCTGCCCACCTCGGTGAATTTCAGGGCGTTGGACAACAGGTTCTTCAGCACCTGGTGCAGGCGCTGCTCGTCGGTCATGACGGAGTCGGGCAGGTCGGCACCGAGGTCGACAATGAGGTCCAGCCCCTGCTGCTCGGCCAGTGGGCCGAAGGTGCTGGCGACGTACTCGCACACCTCACCCAGGACCACCGGCGCCGGGTGTACGTCCATCTTCCCGGCCTCGACCTTGGACAGGTCGAGGATGTCATTGATCAGCGCGAGCAGGTCACTGCCGGCGTTGTGGATGGTCCGGGCGAACTCGATCTGCTTGTCGGTGAGGTTCTGCTGCGGGTTGTCGGCCAGCAGCTTCGCGAGGATGAGCAGGCTGTTGAGCGGAGTCCGCAACTCATGGCTCATGTTGGCGAGGAACTCGGACTTGTACTGCGAGGACAGCGCCAGCTGCTCAGCCTTCTCCTCGAGCCCGAGTCGCGCCATCTCGATCTCGCGGTTCTTGGTCTCCAGGTCCGTGGACTGCTCGGTCAGCAGCCGCGCCTTGTCCTCGAGCTCGGCGTTGGTGCGCTGGAGCTCGACGGACTGGACCTGCAGCTCCTGGGCCAGCCGCTGCGACTGCTCCAGCAGCTCCTCCGTCCGGACGTTGGCGATGATCGTGTTGAGCACGACCCCGATCGTCTCGACGAGCTGCTCGAGGAAGCCGGTGTGCACGTCGTTGAACTTCTGGAACGACGCGAGCTCGATGACGCCGAGCACCTGCTCCTCGAACAGCACCGGGAGCACGAACAGGTCGGCGGGGGCTGCCTTGCCCAGCCCGGAACGGACCAGGACATAGTCAGCGGGGACCTCCGGGACCCGGATCGGCTTGCGCTCCACCGCGGCCTGGCCGACGAGCCCCTCCCCGAGAGCGAAGACCGCCTCGCTCCTGCCGCGCGCCTTCGCGCCATAGCCGGCGGCCCGGCGCAGCACGGTCGAGCCGTCCTCGGTGGTCTCGGCGAGGAAGAACACCCCGTGCTGGGCCTCGATCACGGGTGTGACCTCACTCATGATCATCTCGGTGACGGCCTCGAGGTCGCGCTGGCCCTGCAGGCGGCCGCCGATGCGCGCCAGGTTGGACTTGAGCCAGTCCTGCTGGGCGTTGATCTCGGTGGTGGTCCGCAGGTTGGCGATCATCTGGTTGATGTTGTCCTTGAGCTCCGCCACCTCGCCCTGGGCACCGACCGTGATGGACCGCGTCAGGTCGCCCCGGGTCACGGCCGTCGACACCTCGGCGATGGCACGCACCTGGGTGGTCAGGTTGCCGGCGAGCTGGTTGACGTTCTCGGTCAGGTGGCGCCAGGTGCCGGACACGCCGGCCACCTCCGCCTGACCACCCAGCCGCCCCTCGGTACCGACCTCGCGGGCGACGCGGGTGACCTCCGCGGCGAAGGCGGAGAGCTGGTCGACCATGGTGTTGACCGTCGACTTCAGCTCCAGGATCTCCCCCTGCGCGTCCACGGTGATCTTCTGCGAGAGGTCACCCTGCGCTACGGCGGTCGTGACGAGCGCGATGTTGCGGACCTGGCTGGTCAGGTTGGACGCCATGAAGTTCACTGAGTCGGTCAGGTCGCGCCAGGTGCCCGAGACACCCTTCACCTGGGCCTGGCCACCCAGTCGGCCCTCGGTGCCGACCTCACGGGCCACCCGGGTCACCTCGTCGGCGAACGACGACAGCTGGTCCACCATCGTGTTGACGGTCGACTTCAGCTCCAGGATCTCGCCCTGCGCGTCCACGGTGATCTTCTGCGACAGGTCCCCCCGGGCCACAGCCGTCGCGACCTGCGCGATGTTGCGGACCTGCCCGGTGAGGTTGGCTGCCATGTAGTTGACGTTGTCGGTCAGGTCGCGCCACGTCCCCGAGACACCCTTCACCTGGGCCTGACCGCCCAGCCGGCCCTCGGTGCCGACCTCGCGCGCCACCCGGGTCACCTCGTCGGCGAACGACGACAGCTGGTCGACCATCGTGTTGATGGTCTGGGCCAGCGCGGCGACCTCGCCCTTGGCGTCGACGGTGATCTTCTGCGACAGGTCGCCCTGCGCGACGGCGGTGGTCACCTGGGCGATGTTGCGGACCTGGCCCGTCAGGTTGGCCGCCATCCCGTTCACGTTCTCGGTCAGGTCACGCCACGTCCCCGACACGCCCTTCACCTGGGCCTGCCCACCGAGCTTGCCCTCGGTGCCGACCTCGCGGGCCACCCGGGTCACCTCGTCGGCGAACGACGACAGCTGGTCGACCATCGTGTTGACGGTCGACTTCAGCTCCAGGATCTCGCCCTGCGCATCGACGGTGATCTTCTGGGACAGGTCGCCCTTCGCGACGGCGGTGGCCACCTGGGCGATGTTGCGCACCTGGCTGGTCAGGTTGCCGGCCATGAAGTTGACGTTGTCGGTGAGGTCCTTCCACGTTCCGGACACGCCCTTCACCTGGGCCTGCCCACCGAGCTTGCCCTCGGTGCCGACCTCGCGGGCCACCCGGGTCACCTCGTCGGCGAACGACGACAGCTGGTCGACCATCGTGTTGATGGTCGACTTCAGCTCCAGGGTCTCGCCCTTAACGTCGACGGACACCTTCTGCGACAGGTCGCCCTGCGCCACAGCCGTGGTCACCTGGGCGATGTCACGGACCTGGGCGGTCAGGTTGGCCGCCATGCCGTTGACGTTCTCGGTGAGGTCCTTCCAGGTCCCGGCGACACCAGGAACCTCGGCCTGCCCGCCCAGCTTGCCCTCGGTGCCCACTTCGCGAGCCACGGTGGTGACCTGCTCGGCGAACAGCTGAAGGGTGTCGGTCAGCGAGTTGATCGTCTCGGCGAGCGCCGCCACCTCACCCGCCGCGTCGACGGTGATCTTCTGGGACAGGTCGCCCCGGGCGACGGCGGTGACGATCTGCGCGATGTTGCGGACCTGGCTGGTCAGGTTGCCGGCCATGGAGTTCACCGAGTCGGTGAGGTCCTTCCAGGTCCCGCCGACCCCCGGCACGTCGGCCTGGCCGCCGAGCTTGCCCTCGGTACCGACCTCGCGGGCCACCCGGGTCACCTCATCGGCGAACGACGACAGCTGGTCGACCATCGTGTTGATCGTCTCGGCCAGCGTCGCGATCTCACCCTCGGCGTCGACAGTGATCTTCTGCGACAGGTCACCCCGGGCCACAGCCGTCGCCACCTGGGCGATGTTGCGGACCTGGCCGGTGAGGTTGGACGCCATCGAGTTCACCGAGTCGGTCAGGTCGCGCCAGGTGCCCGAGACGCCCTTCACCTGGGCCTGGCCGCCCAGCCGGCCCTCGGTGCCGACCTCGCGCGCCACCCGGGTCACCTCATCGGCGAACGACGACAGCTGGTCGACCATCGTGTTGACGGTCGACTTCAGTTCCAGGATCTCGCCCTGTGCGTCCACGGTGATCTTCTGCGACAGGTCACCCTGCGCGACGGCCGTCGTCACCTGGGCGATGTTGCGCACCTGGCTGGTCAGGTTGCCGGCCATCGAGTTCACCGACTCGGTGAGGTCGCGCCACACGCCGGAGACGCCTTTCACCTGGGCCTGCCCGCCCAGCTTTCCCTCGGTGCCGACCTCGCGGGCCACCCGGGTTACCTCGTCGGCGAACGACGACAGCTGGTCGACCATCGTGTTGACCGTCGTGCCGATGCGCAGGAACTCGCCCTTGACCGGCTGTCCGGCGATCTCCAAGGCCATCTGCTGCGACAGGTCACCCTCGGCGACGGCTGCGATGACGCGCGCCACCTCCGTCGTAGGTCGCACCAGGTCGTCGATCAGCGAGTTGACCGCCGCCGCGCCGGTGCTCCAGTCGCCGTCCGCGCCGACCTCGTCGAGCCGTTCGGTCATCCGGCCCTCACGGCCGATGACGCGGCTGGCCCGGATGAGCTCGCGGGTGCGGCGCTCGTGCAGGGAGGCGAGGGTGTTGACGCGCTCGACCACCTGCCCGACCACCCCGTCGCGCGGCTCGAGGCGGACCGCGAAGTCACCGGCGCACAGTTTCGTCAGCGCCGCAAGCAGCGCGGCCGCGTCGGCCGGCGCGATGGCGGCGGTCCCGTCCGCGCGGGCCTCCTTCGACTTCGACCGGGTTTCCGGCTTGGCAAGCTCGTCGACGGACATCCGCGCCCCCTCGTTTCGGCCGCTGGAACGGCGCAAAGGTGCGCCGCGGGACACCGCCCGCGACCAGGACACTCTAGGCAAGGATCCGGACTTTGCGGGGCATACGGGACGCGCGAACGGGTGATGGCAGGCTTCCCCCGTGCGTGACCTGGCGGCGCTCCTGGCGGACGGGGGCGTCGCGGTCCTCACCGGCGCGGGTATGTCGACCGACTCGGGGATCCCCGACTACCGGGGCGCCACGGGCCAGGCGCGTCGCGTCGCTCCGATGACGTACCAGGCCTTCGTGGGCAGCGAAGCCGCTCGCCAGCGTTACTGGGCCCGCTCGCACGCCGGCTGGCCGTCGATCGCGGCCGCGGTCCCCAACGAAGCTCATCGGGCCCTGGCAGCCCTGTCCCGGGCAGGCCTGCTCACCGGGACGATCACGCAGAACGTCGACGGACTCGACCGGGCCGCGGGCGCGCGCGACCTGGTGGAGCTGCACGGCGACCTGTCCCGCGTGGTGTGCCTCGGCTGTGCCGAGGTGACGAGCAGGGCGGCCCTGGACGGGCGACTGCAGGCGGCCAACCCGCACACGGCACGCCGCGGCACGATGGCACCGGACGGGGACGCGGACGTGACCGACGCCGGCTCATTCACCGTGGTGGGCTGCCTGACATGCGGCGGGATGCTCAAGCCCGATGTCGTCTTCTTCGGGGAGCCGGTCCCGTTGGACCGGGTGGAGCGTGCCTTCGCGACCGTCGACGCGGCTCGCTGCCTGCTCGTCCTCGGCTCGTCGCTGGCGGTGATGTCCGGCTACCGCTTCGTCCTGCGGGCCGCGCGCGCCGGACAGCCTGTCGCCATCGTCAACCGTGGTCCGACCCGCGGCGACCCACACGCCGCCCTACGCATCGATGCCGGGCTGGCCCAGACGCTCCGTGAGCTGGCAGACGCGCTATGCGGTCAGCGCGGCCAGCGCCATGCGTGACAGCAGCTCGCGCATCGCCTCAGGCTCCTGACCCGCCGCGCTGTGCGGCGTGGAGTTGAGCAGGCCGAAGACGGCGTGTGCCCGCGCCCGCGCCTGGTCAGGCGCGAGGCGCGGGACCGCCCGGGCGAGCGTCCCCGTCCACACCTCGACATACGCGCGCTGCAGCCGGCGCACCCGGCGACCGGTGTCGCCGAGGTTGGCCAGGTCCCTGTCCTGCACGCGGATCAGGTCGGCGTTGCCCAGGGAGAAGTCCAGATGGAACATCACCAGGCACCGCAGCACCTCCGCCGGGTCCTCCGACGCCATGGACTGGCGCTGCGCCCCGGCCAGCAGGTGTTCACTGATCCCGACGAGCAGATCCGAGAGAAGGGCGTGCTTGCTGGCGAAGTGGCGATACACCGCCGGACCGCTGATGCCGCAGGAGGCCCCGATGTCCTCGATCGTCACACCGTGGAAGCCGCTCACGGCGAACAGCCGTGCAGCGACCTGGCGGATCTGCGTCCGCCGGTCCGCTCCGGCCATCCGGGTGCTCGTCACCACACCTCCCTGGACAGCGATGTTATCACTTGCTAACTTGATGTTAGGCATTCCTAACAAGCGGGAGTCTGGATGAGCGCGGCGGTTCTCAGCAGCCGGCACGACGCGGGCACCGCGTCGGCACAGGCCAACCAGGTCGCGATGCTCGCCCTCATCGAGGAGCTGTCGACGAAGCTGTCCACCGCCGCGCTCGGCGGACCCGAGCCGTCGCGGGCACGGCATGTCTCGCGAGGCAAGCTGCTCCCCCGGGAACGGGTCGACGGGCTGCTCGACCGCGGCAGCCCGTTCCTGGAGCTCAGCCCCCTCGCCGCGGACGGCATGTACGGAGGGGAGGCCCCCGGCGCCGGGATCATCACCGGGGTAGGCCGGGTGTCAGGGCGTGAATGCGTCATCGTCGCCAACGACGCCACCGTCAAGGGCGGGACGTACTACCCGCTGACAGTCAAGAAGCACCTGCGCGCGCAGGAGGTCGCCCTGCACAACCGGTTGCCCTGCGTCTACCTCGTCGACTCCGGCGGCGCCTTCCTGCCCCGGCAGGACGAGGTCTTCCCCGACCGGGACCACTTCGGACGGATCTTCTTCAACCAGGCGAACCTTTCCGCACGGGGCATCGCTCAGATCGCGGCCGTCCTCGGGTCGTGCACGGCGGGCGGCGCCTACGTGCCTGCCATGGCCGACGAGGCCGTCATCGTCCGCAACCAGGGCACCATCTTCCTGGGCGGGCCACCCCTGGTGAAGGCAGCAACCGGCGAGGTCGTGACGGCGGAGGACCTCGGCGGCGGCCTGCTGCACAGCAAGACCTCCGGCGTCACCGACCACCTCGCAGACGACGACGTGCATGCCCTGTCGATCGTGCGCTCCATCGTCGCGACCCTGGGACCGCGGGAGCCCAGACCGTGGACGGTGCAGCCGGCCACTGACCCACACCTGGACCCAGCCGAGCTGCTGTCGGTCGTCCCCGCCGACGCCAAGACCCCCTATGACGTACGCGAGGTGATCGGGCGACTGGTGGACGGCAGCCGGTTCCTGGAGTTCAAGAAGGAGTACGGCCCCACGCTGGTCTGCGGCACGGCCCACATCCACGGGCACCCCGTCGGGATCATCGCCAACAACGGGGTGCTGTTCGCAGAGTCCGCCCTCAAGGGTGCTCACTTCATCGAGCTGTGCGACCAGCGCGCTATTCCCCTGCTGTTCCTGCAGAACATCACGGGGTTCATGGTCGGGCGCGAGTATGAGGCGGGTGGCATCGCCAAGCACGGCGCCAAGATGGTGACCGCGGTCGCCACCGCCCGCGTCCCGAAGCTCACGGTGGTGATCGGCGGGTCCTTCGGAGCCGGCAACTACTCGATGTGCGGTCGGGCCTACTCCCCACGCTTCTTGTGGATGTGGCCCAACGCCCGCATCTCGGTGATGGGGGGCGAGCAGGCTGCATCGGTCCTCGCGACGGTCCGTCGCGAGCAGGCCGAGGTCCGCCTGGAACAGTGGAGTGCCGAGGCTGAGGAGGCGTTCAAGATGCCTATCCGCCAGCAGTACGAGGACCAGGGCAACCCCTACTACTCCACTGCGCGGCTGTGGGACGACGGGGTCATCGACCCCAGGGACACCCGGCTGCTCGTCGGCCTGGCCCTGTCGGCCGCCGCGAACGCCCCGCTCGAGTCCGTGCGCTACGGCATCTTCCGGATGTGACCGCCATGTTCCGCACCATCCTGGTGGCCAACCGCGGTGAGATCGCCTGCCGTGTCATCCGGACCCTGCGCTCCCTGGGCATCAGGTCTGTCGCCGTGTACAGCGACGCCGACGCCGACGCGCGACACGTCCGCCTCGCCGACGAGGCGATCCGGCTCGGTCCCGCTTCGGCACAGGAGAGCTACCTCCATGTCGAACGACTCGTGCAGGCCTGCCGGGACAGCCAAGCAGAGGCTGTGCACCCGGGTTACGGCTTCCTCGCCGAGAACGCCGCGTTCGCCCGTGCGCTCGAGACCGCGGGCGTCGTGTTCATCGGCCCCCCCGTTGCGGCTGTCGAGGTGATGGGCGACAAGATCCGCGCCAAGCAGACCGTGAGCGCGGCCGGCGTCCCCGTGGTCCCGGGCAGGACCGAGCCGGGAATGACCGACGACGACCTCGTCGCCGCCGCGGACGACGTCGGGTTCCCGGTCCTGGTCAAACCCTCCGCCGGCGGAGGCGGCAAGGGGATGCACCTGGTCACCGAGCCGACGGAGCTGCGCGCTGCCCTCGGCCGGGCGCGTCGGGAGGCCGCCTCGTCGTTCGGGGACGACACGCTGTTCCTGGAACGGTTCGTGCTCCGGCCACGCCACATCGAGGTCCAGGTGCTCGCCGACACACACGGAGCGGTGATCCACCTCGGCGAGCGCGAGTGCTCCCTGCAGAGGCGGCACCAGAAGATCATCGAGGAGGCCCCCTCGGTGCTCCTCGACGAGGCCACCCGGGCGCGCATCGGAGCGTCCGCCGTAGAGACGGCACGAGCGGTCGGCTACACCGGAGCGGGCACAGTGGAGTTCATCGTCAGCGCCGACCGCCCCGACGAGTTCTTCTTCATGGAGATGAACACGCGGCTGCAGGTGGAGCACCCCGTCACCGAGCTCATCACCGGCGTGGACCTGGTGGAGGAGCAGGTGCGGGTCGCCGCGGGTCTCCCCCTGCGCCTGGCCCAGTCCGACGTGCACCTTCGGGGCCACGCCGTCGAGGCCCGCGTCTACGCCGAGGACCCCACGCGGGGGTTCCTGCCCACGGGTGGCCCGGTGCTGCTGCTGCGCGAGCCGTCCGGCGAGGGGGTCCGCGTCGACAGCTCGCTCGAGCCGGGCGGCACGGTCGGCACGACCTACGACCCGATGCTGTCCAAGGTCATCGCGTGGGCGCCGGACCGCGCCGGTGCGCTGGCCCGTCTCGACGCCGCCCTGGCCGGGACGGCCGTGCTGGGGGTGGGCACCAACCTCGCGTTCCTGAGGGCCCTGCTGGCACATCCGCAGGTCCAGGCCGGCGAGCTCGACACCGGGCTCGTGGAGAGGTCCCTCCCGTCCCTGGTGTCGGCACCCGTGCCCCCGGAGGCACTCGCTGCCTTCGCGTTGGCCCGGCTCACCGACCTGCAGCCGACCGGCAATGTCGTCGACCCGTGGGACCTCCCGACGGGGTGGCGGCCGACCGGACCGGCCTGGCTGGCCTGGGACGTCACCGTCGGGGGTGCCCACCACACGGTCGCCGTCCTCGGCACACCGTCGGCCGCCCGGGTCAAGGTCGATGACGGGCCGGAGCTCCAGGTCAGCGGGCACCGACACGGAGCCGAGCTGGCCCTGACCGTCGACGGCCGCACCGCGACGTTCCTGTGCGCGGCGGACGGCGACGTCCTCTGGCTGGGGCGGCACGGAGCCGCGTGGGCCGTCACCAAGCAGGTCAGGGTCGGCCCCGCCGGATCCGCCACCGCCCCCACCGGGGACGTCGTCAGCCCCATGCCGGGCAACGTGGTCGCGGTCAACGTGGCCCAGGGCCAGCAGGTCGGGGCGGGAGAGGTGCTGGTCGTCGTGGAGGCGATGAAGATGGAGCACGCGCTGGCAGCCCCGCACACGGGACTCGTCGAGGAGCTGCGGGTGCGCGTGGGCGACCAGGTGAAAGTGGACCAGCTGCTTGCCGTGGTGACCGCGACATGACGCCGCTTGGCGGGCTGCCGTCCCGCGTCACCGTCTACGAGGTCGGCCCGCGCGACGGCCTGCAGAACGAAGCGACCCTGGTCCCCGTCGAGGTCAAGGCGGAGTTCATCCGACGGCTCGTCGACGCCGGCAGCATCGCCGTGGAGCTCACCAGCTTCGTCCACCCGACCTGGGTCCCCCAGCTCGCCGACGCGGCCGAGCTCCTTGGTCTGCTCGGCGACGTCGGCGTCCGCGCTCCGGTGCTGGTGCCCAACGAGCGCGGACTCGACCGGGCGCTGGCTGCGGGGGTCAAGGAGGTCGCGGTCTTCGGATCGGCAACCGAGTCCTTCGCCCAGCGCAACCTCAACCGGTCGCTGGCAGCGTCGCTGGAGATGTTCGCGCCGGTCGTGACCCGCGCCCGCGAGGCGGGCCTGGCCGTGCGGGGCTACCTGTCGATGTGCTTCGGCGACCCCTGGGAGGGCGCGGTGCGGCCCGACCAGGTCGTCGGCCCGGCGGTGGCGCTGTTCGAGATGGGCGTCAGCGAGCTCTCCCTCGGAGACACCATCGGCGTCGCGACCCCGGGCCAGGTCGTCAGCCTGCTCGACGCCCTGGCCGGTGCCGGGATCGGGCGCGAGGCGCTGGCCGTCCACTTCCACGACACGTACGGGCAAGCCCTGGCCAACACGCTCGTGGCGCTCCAGAACGGAATCACGACCGTCGACGCGTCCGCCGGCGGGCTCGGCGGGTGCCCGTACGCGAAGTCCGCTACGGGCAACCTCGCCACGGAAGACCTGCTCTGGCAGCTGAACGGCCTGGGGATCGCCACCGGCCTCGACCTCGACAAGCTCGTCGCGACCAGCGCCTGGATGGCCGGCCAGCTCGGCCGGCCCAGCCCGTCGCGTGCCGTCACCGCCCTGACGAAGGAGAACTGATGCTCGACACCCGGCTCACCGACGAGCAGGTCCAGCTGCGCAAGACGGTGGAGAGCTTCGCGCGCGACGTCGTGGCGCCGGTGGCCGCCCATCACGACGAGACGAAGACGTTCCCGTACGACGTGGTCCGGCAGATGGGCGAGATGGGGCTGTTCGGCCTGCCGTTCCCAGAGGAGTACGGGGGCATGGGCGGGGACTACTTCGCGCTCTGCCTGGCGTTGGAGGAGCTCGGCCGGGTCGACCAGTCCGTGGCGATCACCCTCGAGGCGGGCGTGTCCCTCGGTGCCATGCCGGTCTTCCGCTTCGGGACAGAGGCACAGAAGCGGCACTGGCTGCCCTCCCTGTGCTCCGGTCAAGCGCTCGGCGCTTTCGGGCTGACCGAGCCGGGCGCCGGCAGCGACGCCGGCGGGACCCGGACCACCGCCAGGCTGGAGGACGGTTCCTGGGTCATCAACGGGAGCAAGGCCTTCATCACCAACAGCGGGACGGACATCACGACCCTGGTGACCGTGACCGCGGTAACCGGCACCACCAGCTCCGGGCGCAAGGAGATCAGCTCACTGCTCGTCCCCGTCCCGACGCCGGGGTTCACGGCAGAGCCCCCGTACAGCAAGGTGGGCTGGCACGCGTCCGACACCCACCCCCTGACCTTCGACAATGTGCGGGTTCCCGAGGAGAACCTCCTTGGCGAGCGCGGCCGGGGGTACGCCGCCTTCCTGCAGATCCTCGACGAGGGGCGGATCGCCATCAGCGCCCTGTCCGTCGGGGCGGCGCAGGGCTGCGTCGACGAGAGCGTCAGGTACGCCAAGGAGAGAGAGGCCTTCGGGCGACCCATCGGGCAGAACCAGTCGATCGCCTTCAAGCTCGCCGAGATGGAAGCCCGCACGCACGTGGCCCGGTGTGCCTACTACGACGCCGCGGCAAAGATGACGGCCGGCCTGCCGTTCAAGAAGGAGGCCGCCATCGCCAAACTCGTCTCGTCCCGGGCGGCGATGGACAACGCCCGGGATGCCACACAGATCCACGGCGGCTACGGCTTCATGAACGAGTACCCCGTGGCGCGCCACTACCGGGACTCGAAGATCCTCGAGATCGGCGAGGGCACCAGCGAGGTCCAGCTCATTCTCATCGCGCGGGAGCTCGGTCTCTGATCGAGGTTGCGGTTCGGGGGGCGCCAGGGCCGGGATGGACCTATGGTCGATCAAGGGCACGACCGGCCGCGGGGAGACGTCTCGATGAAGGGCATCATCTTCAACCTCACGGAGGAAGTGGTCCGGGACGCCTACGGCGAGGACGCCTGGGATGCGGTGCTCGACGGCGCGGGCCTCGACGGGAGCTGGACGTCTCTGGGCTCCTACCCTGACGAGTACTTCTCGAAGGTGGTCACGTCGGCCGCGGCCCTGCTGGGTGTGGACGAGTCGACGGTGCTGCGCACCGTGGCGCAGGGTGCCATGCCGCTGCTGGCCACCCGCTACCCGCACTTCTTCGAACACCCCGACGCCTCCGCCTTCGTGCTGACGCTCAACGACGTCATCCACCCTGAGGTCAAGAAGCTCTATCCGGGTGCCACGCCCCCGGAGTTCGACGTGCGGCGGGAGAGCGACTCGGCGCTGGTCATGCGCTACCAGTCGGCGCGAAAGCTCTGCGCCCTCGCCGAGGGCTTCGTCCAGGGAGCCGCCACCCACTACGGCCAGACGGTCGAGATCACCCAGACCCAGTGCATGCTCCTCGGCGGCGACCTCTGCCTCGTGCAGTGCCAGTTCGCCCATGTCGCCTGACGCTTCGACACCGGAGGCCGACCGCGTCCGGGTGCTCGAACGCCGGCTGGCCCGGGAGCGCGCGGCCCGGGCCGAGGCGGAAGCCATCACCGAACGCGTCACGAGCGAGCTCTACGAGGCCGTCCAGAAGCTGACCCGGTCCAACACGCTTGCCGAGCTGCTGAGCGAGGTCGCCGCGCGCGCCAATGAGGCCGCCTCGCTGCGCGAGGCCGTGGCGGCCGCGCTGGGGAGCATCTGCGCCTACACCGGCTGGCCGGTGGGTCATGCCCTGGTGAAGTCCGACACGCTCCCGGACACCCTCGTGTCGCTGAAGGTGTGGCACGTGACCGAGGAGACGCGGTTCGCCGCGTTCCTCGCTGACAGTGAGGTCGCGACCTTCCTGCCAGGCGCCGGCCTGCCCGGTCTCATCCTCGCCAGCGGACGGCCGCACTGGTCACCGGACCTGGCGCATCACGAGGGCTTCCTGCGCAAGGACAGCGCGTTGTCGAGCGGGTTACGGGCAGCCTTCGGCATCCCGGTGCTCATCCGGGACGAGACAGCCGCGGTGCTGGAGTTCTTCGCCACCGACATCTCGCCGCCCGACGAGGAGATGCTGCGCGTCATCGGTTTCGTCGGGGCACAACTGGGGCGAGTCATGGAACGTGAGGCGGCAGAGGCACGACTCACGCAGCAGGCCCTGTACGACGGGCTGACCGGCCTGCCCAACCGGACCCTGCTGATGGAACGGCTGCGCGCCAGCCTGGCCAACAGCAAGCGCTACGGCTCCCGGGTCGACGTCCTCTACCTCGACGTGGACGACTTCAAGACGATCAACGACAGCCAGGGCCACGGCGCCGGGGACGAGGTCCTCGCCGCGGTCGCCAGGCGCCTCCAGGAGGCCGTCCGGCAGAGCGACCAGGCGCGGCGCCCGACGCGGGACACCGTCGCGCGTCTCGGGGGCGACGAGTTCGCCATCGTGCTCGACGACTGCGCGGACCCGAAGGCCGTGGCGGACCGGGTCATCAGCCGGCTGCGGGAGCCACTGCGGCTGACCGCCAGTGAGATCTTCGTCAGCGTCAGTATCGGGACCGCCCGGGCCTACGCGACCACCGCCCCCGAGGACCTGCTCGCCGCCGCGAACGTCGCGATGCACGAGGCCAAGCACGAGGGCAAGGGCCGCTTCGTGGTGTTCGAGCCGCGGATGCAGGCCGAAGCACGACGACGGCACTCCCTGGGCGAGGAGCTCCACCGGGCCATCGCCAACGAGGAGTTCGTGCTGGCCTACCAGGCGGTCGTCGACCTCACCACCGAGCGCGTCATCGGTGCAGAGGCGCTGGTCCGTTGGCAGCACCCGAGCGGGGTGACGGTGCCACCGGATGACTTCATCTCCCGGGCCGAGGAGACCGGCCTGATCCTCCCCCTGGGTGCATGGGTGCTCAGAGAGGCCTGCCAGCAGGCGGTGCGCTGGCGCCGGACGCACGACCCGGACTTCTCGATCGCCGTGAACGTCTCCGGCCGCCAACTGCGCGAGCACGACTTCACCAACCTCGTCAGGGCCACCTTGCGGGAGACCGGGTTGGAGCCGAACGGCCTGTGCCTGGAGATGACCGAGAGCATCCTGATGGAGCGGGACGACGCCGGAATCGCCCTGCTGACGGAGCTGCGTGGCGACGGCGTGCACCTGGCGATCGACGACTTCGGAACCGGCTTCTCCTCGCTGTCGGCGTTGCGCCGGCTCCCTGTCGACCTGGTGAAGATCGACCGTTCGTTCGTGGCGTCACTGCCGGAGGACGACGACGCAGGCACCATCGCCTGGGCCGTCGTGGGCCTCGGGCACACCCTCGGCATCCCCGTCCTCGCTGAAGGGGTGGAGACCGTGGCGCAGCGCGACGCGCTGCGCCGCTTCGGTTGCGACCAGGCACAGGGGTTCCTGTTCGGGCGCCCGGTGAGCGCCCGGGAGATGGGCGACCTGATCGGCCCCGGCAACACCGCGCGGGCCGGCGGCTTCTGACGCCCCCTGCCCATGATCACAACGGGCTATGGACGACCGCTACGCCCTCCCTACGCTGGGGGAAGGACACCGCACGGCTGGACGGAGCGTCCCATGAGCGACAACCGTGAGCCCTTCCGGAGGGAGATCCGGCTGGCCGAAGGGGAGCGGCTGCTGCTGGCGTTCCGGCCCAGTCGCGCGGGCAGCTGGCCCCGGTACGTGGTGACACTGGGGCTCTACGCTCTCACCCGGCCGCACCACGTGTTCGCCCTCACCGACCGCAGGGTCATCTGCCACCGGGGCCCCGGCTTCGAGCGCGACACCAGCGTCCCCGTGGAGCAGGTCCGGCGGGCCACCGTCCGGACCGGTCTGAGGGGGACGTTCGTCGAGCTGTCGATGCCGCTCGGCGTCCCCGGACCGCACCTGATCGGTCCGCTCCCCCGCGAACAGGCCCGGACCTTCGCCGACGCCGTCACCTCGACAGCGGGCTTCCGCGCAGCCGCCCGCCAGCCACAGCGGGCAACCGAGCCCACCCCGACGTACGGGGTGGCGGCCGACATCCGCTCGCTGGTCGCCCTGCACGACCAGGGCGTGCTCACCGACGGTGAGTTCGCCGCCCGCAAGGCCCGGCTCCTTGCCGGCACGGCCTCTGGCTAATACCACGAGTTCGTGGTAAATCTGAGGGGTGAATCGCGTCCGGCCCCTGGTCTGGTTGCTGCTGGTCGCCCTCGTGGGTACGGGTTGCGGCACCCAGCGGCCGAGGCCCGTCGTGGCGCGGGCGTCGAGCGCAGTGGTGGCGTTCGACACCCTTGAAGGGGTCTACCGGCAGGGCGACAGGTCGCTCCTGGTGACCTACCAGGGCTGGTGGGTCGACACGACAGTGCAGTCCTTCCGGCAGCTCCGGCCGCTCGGCGGCAGCACGTTCGACTACGGACCCGGCTGGCAGGTCCCGGACCCGGCCGAAGGCCGCCTGACGTTCCACCTCGGCGCCGACGGGCGGGGCCAGCGGGTCACCGGTCGCGAAGCCGGCGGGATCAGCATCGACGCCACCAGGATTGCGACCGTGGATCGCGAGGTCCGCATCCGGTCCGGCGACGTCGTCCTCGCCGGGACGCTGCGCCTCCCGCCCGGGCCGGGGCCGCATGCCGCCGCCGTCCTCGTGCACGGATCCGGCCCGACCGATCGTCAGGTCGAGGACATCAACGCGCTCATCAGCCTCAGTGACGGGCTGGCGGTCCTGGCGTGGGACAAACGGGGCACCGGGGCGTCGTCGGGCGTGTGGCCCGGGGAACGCGCCACTGTCGAGAGCATCCCGACCTACGCCGCCGATGCTGCCGCCGTCGCGGAGTTCGTCATGCGGCAGCCGGGTGTCGACGCACGTCGCGTCGGCTTCCTGGGCGGCAGCCAGGCCGGCTGGATCATCCCGCTGGCGACCGCCAAGGTGCCTGGAATCCACTTCGACGTGATCCTGAGCGGACCGACGTGCACCACCGACCAGCAGGAGGCCTACGCGGCCTTCAGCGGCGGCTCCACGGAACTCCCGTCGGTGCCCGACGCCGAGATCGACCGGCAGGTACTGGCGGTGACGACCGGCTTCGACCCGGCCCCGTATCTGCGGCGGCTCACGACGCCGACGCTGTTCGTCTGGGGAGCGATGGACCGGCAGGTCCCGGTCCGCCTGGCCCTGCGGTTCGTGGCGCGGTACCGGCGCGCCACCTGGACGGTGGATGTGCTGCCGGGAGCCGGGCACGGCCTGGACGTGGCGCCACACGGACTGTCGGCCGAGGCCGCCGCCGGCCCGGGGTTCGCCGGTGACTACCTGCCCCGGCTGCGGTCCTGGC
>JALYIZ010000023.1 GCA_030775505.1 Actinomycetota bacterium
GTCGCGGAAGTCGGTGCGCCGAGGAAGCAGCACCGAGAGCTGGCCCCCCTGCAGCCAGACCGGTGTCGCGAACAGCGCCATGGGCCCCAGGCAGCACGGCTCGTCGGGGTTCCAGAAGTAGATGCCGTGCTTCGGGCCTGACTCTGCCACGAGCCGGGAAGTGACACCGAAGGAGCCACCCCACTCGTCGTGGTGGCGCAACGGCAGCGACTGC
The DNA here is from genome assembly GCA_030775505.1 of Actinomycetota bacterium. Next base: position 215 of record JALYIZ010000023.1, read on the forward strand.
GACACGTACACCCACACCAGCGCCCCCACGCTCATCAGAGCGGCCAGGCGGAGCGGCGCACGGCCCCGGAACCGCCAGACGAACGCGAACGCGAGGGTCAGCGCCATCAGGATCACGATGCCCGGCATGACCGTCGGTACGTAGCGGCGGGTCCACCACAGCAGCCGGGTCGAGTTTCGCGCCGAGAAGCCGTAGACCGGGAACAGGATCAGGGTCGGCAGAATCGCCGCCCACAGTGGGGCGCGCCAGCGCCGCAAAGCCACGACGGCGATCCCGAGACCCATCAGGGCAAAGCCGGGGAGGGTGAAAAACCACGACAGGCGACGCATGATCGCCTCGTCATAGGAGCGGATGTGCACGTTGTTGTAGTCGAAGTAGTCCGCCCCGAACAGGATCGGCCGCAGAAAGCCCAGCGCGATCAGCCCGAAGAACAGGGCCGTGACCGCCACTCCGAGTCCGCGCTGGCTACGCGCACCTTCCATGAGCCGCACCGTTCCCCGGGTGACCGGGCCCAGCACGTAGCGCAGGACGACGGCCACGACGAGCAGGGCGCCGACGACCTCACCGAGACGGCGAAGGCTCGGGATGCCGTTGACCTCGGAGTACAGCGCAGCGAGGTGGTAGGCCTGAAGCAGGGCATGGGGGACGACGAGGGCCAGTCCTGCGGCGAACCAGCTGGCCCGGCTGTCCCATCGACGGGTGGCGAACAGCGCCGCCCCGATGCCGAGGGACAAGAGCACGACCAGCAGAGCGTCGGCGCGGTTCAACCAGCCGACACCGACGAGCAGGCCGGCGAGGCCGGCTGCCGGGCGCCACCGGGACTGCAGCGCCACGACCACCCCGAGCAGCGCTCCGAGGTACAGCGCCTCGGCCAGGACCTCCGTCGTGGGGAACCGCGACTGCCAGACCTCCAGCATGTTGGTGGCCAGCAGCAGGCCACCCGTGCCGGCCGCGAAAATCCCGGCGGCCTTTCCGCCGACCGCGTTGCCGGCGCGGCGCAGCAGAGCGGTCATGCACAGCACGGCCAGCACCCCGGCGACCGGGACGATGTAGCGGATCCCGTCGAGGCCGCCGGCGTCGTAGGCCGTGGCGAGCAGGGCCGGCCACAGGTGGTAGAACTGCGGGACGATCGTGCCGGCGGTCTGGTCGCGGACCCAGATGCCGCCGAAGCGGGCGCCCGGGGTGATCAGCTGGACGGGCAGGTGGGCGGCCAGGGCGTCGTCGGTGAACGCATAGCTGTGGGTGCGGGCGATCTCCACGGCGTGCGAGACATAGCCGCCCGGATCCTTGTCCGCCACTCCGTAGGAGAAGCCGGGAAAGGTCAAGGCCGCGGCCACCGCCGCGCAGCCCAGGCCCAGAACGACGCCGGGGACATCAGCCCGCCAGCGCACCTTCTGCCGGGCCGTCCAGCACAGCAGCACCACCGCCATCAGACCGGCGACAGACGCGGCCACCACAGCGGGCAGGGAGTGCTTGCCGACGTTGGCCAGCACCAGCGACGCCCAGCCAACGACGGCCACCAGGAGTAGCGCGCCGCCCGCGAGCGCATCCAAGCCGGTGAGGACCGGCAGGCCCGCGCGGGCGCTCGGGTCCGGGTTCCCTGGGTCCCGCGCCGCACGGGGGCGCTCGCGGCTCGAGGTCACCGCGGAAGGATATGCTGGCCACTCCTGCGACCGGCCGGAGTGCCCCGCTGAGCCTGCTGGGAGGCTGACCCGCGTGGCCCTCACGGCAGACAGCACGGCGGCCCTGCGCGCCAAGGCCCAGGGACGCGTCCGCTGGGAGCTGCTGACACTGCTGGTCCGCAAGGACCTCAAGGTCAAGTACCAGGGCTCGGCGCTCGGGTTCGCGTGGTCGCTGGCCACCCCCCTGCTGCTGATGGGGATCTACTACCTCATCTTCGGCATCGTCATGGACAACGGGGTTCCGGCCTTCGCCATCTACCTGATGGCCGGGCTGCTGCCGTGGACCGCCTTCTCCTCAGCCGTCACCACAGCCTCCGGCAGCGTCGTGGGCAACGCCGGCCTGGTGAAGAAGGTCCGCTTCCCCCTTCAGGTACTCCCACTTTCCGCAGTCGGCTATGCCGCCGTTCACTTCCTGATGCAGATCGGCGTACTTGTCGCCGTCGTGGCCGTGGTGGGCCACGACATGTACTCCCCGGGTTTGCTTCTGCTGATCCCCGCGCTGGCCCTGCTCATCCTTTTCACCACCGCGCTCGCCTACCTCGTGGCGGCACTCAACGTGCGCTACCGCGACACCAGCCACCTCGTCGAGGTATCCATGCTGGTGTGGTTCTGGGCCAACCCGATCCTGTATGCGAGCGGCTTCGTCAAGACCAAGCTCGACCATCACCACCTGTTCTGGGCGTATTTCCTCAACCCGATGGCCACGGTCGTCACCTGCTTCCAGCGGGCCATCTACAACATCGCGACCTACCGCGACCGCGGGGGTGTGCGGGTCTTGACCGAGCCCGACCCTGGCTACCTGTTCTACGTGCGCAATCTCGGGATCGGCTTCCTGATCGCGGGGCTGCTCTTTCTCCTCGCCCGCCGGGTCTTCCGCCGGCTAGAGGCCGACTTCGCGGAGGAGCTGTGACGGCACCGGGCCCGCCGGTCATCCGCGCGACCGGGGTGTCCAAGCGGTTCGTGACGCACCGCCAGCGGGCCACCAGCCTCAAGGAGCGGATGGTGACCCGGCGGGCCGTCACCGACGGGGAGTTCTGGGCCCTGCGCGACGTCGACGTGACTGTCGGCCGCGGCGAGACCGTGGGCCTCATCGGCCCCAACGGCGCCGGAAAGTCGACGATGCTCAAGGTCCTCGCCGGCATTCTGCGGCCCACCTCAGGCGAGGTCGCGGTGCACGGCAGGATCGCCTCGCTGCTTGAGCTCGGTGCCGGCTTCAACGGCGAGCTGTCCGGCCGCGAGAACGTCTATCTCAACGCGGCGCTGCTCGGGCTGTCGCATCGCGAGGTGGATGCTCTCTTCGACTCGATCCTCGAGTTCTCCGAGCAGGCCGACCGCATCGACGACCCGGTGAAGCACTACTCATCCGGGGAGTACGTCAAGCTCGCCTTCTCCATCGCCGTGCATGTCGACCCGGATGTACTGCTGGTCGACGAGGTCCTGGCCGTCGGCGACGAGGCCTTCGCCCGCAAGTGCCTGGCGAAAATCGCAGAGTTCCAGGAGGCCGGCAAGACCATCCTGCTGGTGACCCACGCACTGGACCTCGTCGAGCGCCTGTGTACCCGCGGGATCGTCATCGATCACGGCCGGGTCCGTTACGACGGCGATCCGGCATTCGCCGTCGGCACCCTGAGGCGCATCCTCGGCACGGACCGGCCCGAGGGCGCCGAGCCCGAGCCGGCGGAGACTGGCGGGATCGTCGTCCTCTCGTGCACGGTCTCGGACCACCGCGGTGGCCCGGCGGTGGCCGGCCTCACCGCCGGGCAGGCCTTCCACCTTCGCGTCGAGCTCGAGGTGGAGCCCCAGTCCGCCCCGTTCGCCGGGCTGGTGCACGCCGTCGTCATGGGCGCCGGCGACATTCCGGTGTGGTCGATGAAGACCAGCGCCGAGCAGCAGGTACCCGCCATCCCGGGCCGCTACCTGGTCGACTTCACCGTCCCCCAGACCCCCGCCCTCAACGGCGCCTACCGGATCGCCGTCCAGGTCGAGGAGCCCACGTCCGGGGTGCCCGTGACCGCGCGGGCCTTCGACGAGGTCTTCTGGATGACCAGCGGCGAGCTCCCGGGCATCCTCACCGTCCCCGCACACATCGAGGTGGCCAGCGCGTGACCGAGCAGAACCGGATCGAGAGCGCCTACTACGCCTACATGGGCTACGACGCCGACAACACCGTGGCTGGGCTGCGGCACTACCTGCCCTGGTTCCCCACGGGCCCCGTCCTTGAGCTCGCGCCGGGCCGAGGCGAGTTCCTCCAGCTCCTCAAGGACTCCGGCATCGAGGCGTACGGGGTCGACAGTGACGACGGCATGGTCGAGACCGCGCAGGCCGCCGGCCTGGACGTACGGCTCGCCGATGCCTTCGAAGGCTTGCGCGCCGCGGCGGACGGCTCGTTGGGGGGAGTGTTCAGCGCCCACTTCGTCGAGCACCTTCAGCCCGAGGCGGTCCAGCACCTCGTCCGAGAGTCGGCCCGTGCCCTTGCGCCGGGCGGGCACTTCATCGCCGTCACGCCCAACGCGGGGTGTCAGTCGGTCATGGGCTACGACTTCTGGCGCGACCCGACCCACATCCGGTTTTACGAGGCCCGGCTGCTCGCCTTCTTCTGCGCCAACGCCGGCCTCGAGGTGGTCCAGTTCGGGGGGAACCCGCTCAACGCCCCGGGCGCCCCGCCGGAAACCCATCCCCCCGACATCGTGGTCGACCCCGATATCCGTGGCGACTTCGCCAACGCCGTTCAGATGATCACCGACCCGACGGCGGCTGGCAACGCCGACCCCAACAGCCCCTGGTACGCCTTCGGCCACTTCGTGGCCACGGTCATGGGCCGGCTCGAACACACCCAGGCAGAGCTCGCGGAGCTGCGCCGTTCCTACGCGCACCTGCTCGACCGGCTCTACCCCTCCAACGAGGTCTACGTCGTGGCCAGACGTGTCTGAGCCGGCCCCGCTCGCCACCGTTGTCATCGTCAACTGGAACGGGGCGCACCTGATCGGGCCGTGCCTGGAGGCGCTGGCCAAGCAGACCGAGAAGCGCTTCGTCACCTGGGTCGTCGACAACGCCTCGACCGACGGCTCCCTCGAGCTGCTGGCCCGCGACCACCCGGAGGTGCGCGTCCTGCGCAACACGGTGAACAAGGGCTTTGCGGGAGGCAACAACACCGCACTGCACGAGGTCACGAGCCCGTTCAGCGTCCTGCTGAACAACGACGCCCGTCCGGAGCCCGACTGGCTGGAGCGGCTGCTCGCCCCCTTCTCCGCATCCGGCTCCGAGCGGCTGGGCGCGGTGACCGCCAAGGTGCTCTTCGAGCCGCGGTTCCTGCGGCTGGAGCTGGCCACCGAGGGGTTCGTACCGGGCGCCGGAGATCCCCGCGACCTCGGCGTCCGGATCGGCGCCGTGACGGTCGACGGTGACGACGTCACGGAACGGGTGCTCTGGGAGCGGCTGACCTGGGGACCAGAGGGCGAAGGCGCCGCGCGCTTCCGGTGGACCCGGCCGAGTGGCGAGCTGCTCGTGCCCCTGCCGTCCGGGGAGGGTCCCCGCACAGTGACGATCCGCTGGGCGGCCGAACGCACCAAACCCGCGTCCCTGACCTGGGACGGCGGCTCCGCCCAGCTCGCCGTCACCGAGGGCGGCGGCGAGGCGAGGCTGGACCTCCCGGCCGGCGTGCCGACCGTCGACGTGATCAACAACGCGGGGTCTGTCGTGCTGGCCGGTGGGTACGGCGCCGACCGGGGCTACCAGGAGACCGACCTCGGGCAGTACGGCTCCCCCGAACCCGTGTTCGCGATGTGTGGCTGCGCCGTGGCGTTCCGGACCGTTGCCGGGCATGAGCTCGGCTGGTTCGACGACGACTTCTTCCTCTACTACGAGGACACCGACCTGTCCTGGCGCCTGCAGGCCCACGGCTGGTCGATCCGCTACGAGCCCACCGCCGTGGTGCGCCACATCCACGCCGCCACCAGCGTCGAATGGTCGCCCCGCTTCGTCTTCCACACCGACCGGAACCGGCTGCTGATGCTGACCAAGAACGCCACCGCACAGTTGACGCTGCGCGAGGTGGGCCGATACCCGCTGACCACCGCTTCCCTGGCGCTCCGGGCCCTCCGCCAGGCGTCGGTGGGAGGCGGCCGGCCCGCCGTCCGCCCGACCCTGCTGCGGCTGCGCGTGATCGCCTCCTACCTGCGGTTGCTCCCCGGCATGCTTGCCAAGCGCCGGGCGCTGGCGGCCGGAGCGACAGTGGGGCCGGCGTCACTCGAGCGCAACCTGCAGGCGACCCGATGAGGGCCGCGATCTACAACCGCTTCTGGCACAGCCAGGGCGGCGGCGAGCGCCACTCGGGGATGATCGCGTCGGTGCTCGCGCAGGACGGGGTCGACGTCGACCTCGTCGGCCACACCGCCGTCGACAAGGACGAGCTGGCCGACCACCTCGGCCTCGACCTGTCCGGTGCCCGCCTGCGCGTCGTCCCGGACAAGGGCGACTTCGACCTGACGCTGCTCTCGACCGAGTACGACCTGTTCGTGAACGGCTCGTACATGAGCCGCCTGGCACCCAAGGCCAGGAAGAATGCCTACCTCTGCTACTTCCCCACGCCCTTCGACTCCGACCTGCCCACCTGGCGCCGTCAGCTGGTGAAGCACCTCGGGCCGCACCTGCGGGCACACGCGGGCGGGCTGGACTTCGGTCTGGGCTGGTTCCCGCCCGAGGGCGGGCGGAGGCGGCAGTGGGTCTGGACGAGCGGTGACGGCATCCTCGCCCTGCCACCCGGGAAGGACAGGCAGCTGCGGTTCGATCTCGGCGGGCCCGGGTTGCCCGGTCCGGTGACCCTGCGCATCGAGGACGACCAGGGCCGGCTGTTCGGCGAGTTCACCGCGACCGGCGAGTTCACCACCCACCGCGTCGACCTGCCCGAGCAGCTCGTCGGCACGGAGCTTCACTTCCGCTCCCCGACGTTCACCCCCGCCGCGAACGACAACCGGGTGCTCGGGGTCGCTCTCTCCCGGATGCGTTTCGAGGGTGGCCGGTACGGGCCCCGGGAGACGATCACCTACCGCTTTCCCTGGCTGCTTCGTGACCCGAAGGACATCAGCTTCCTGGGCGCCTACGACACCGTCATGGCCAACAGCGAGTTCACCCGCGGCTGGATCGGGCAGCTCTGGGGCACCGAGTCCGACGTGCTGTTCCCGCCGATCCAGGTGCAGCGGCTGCACCCGGCGCCGGTCCGCGAGAAAGCCGTCATCACCGTGGGTCGCTTCTTCGCCCCCGGCCTCGGCCACGCCAAGCGGCAGCTCGAGATGGTGCAGTTCTTCGCCGACGCCTACCGGTCCGGCCGACTCCCCGGCTGGAGGCTCTACGTCGTCGGCGGGTGCGAGGACTCGCAGCGGCCGTACTTCGACAAGGTGCGCGCCGCCGGAGCCGGACTCCCTGTGGAGGTGATCGCCAACGCCCCCCGCCCGCAGGTCGAGCACCTGCTTTCGACGTCGTCGGTCTTCTGGTCGGCCACCGGCTACGGACAGGACGAGAAGAAGTCGCCCTGGGCGAGCGAGCATTTCGGGATGACCACTGTCGAGGCCATGGCAGCAGGGTGCGTGCCGGTCGTCATCGACCGGGCCGGCCAGAAGGAGATCGTCCGCGAGGACGTCGACGGCTTCCGCTGGGAGACCCCCACGGAATTGGTCGCGCGGACAGCCCAGCTCGCGGGCGACGAGGCACTGCGGGTGCGTCTGTCGGCGTCGGCCCACGAGCGGGCCCAGGAGTTCAGCGAGACGGCGTTCGCCGACCGGTGGCGGGCAATCGTCGCCAAGCACAGCCTGCTCGGCTGATGCCGGGCCACACCCTGGACCCGGCGCGAGGCCGAGACGTGGCGCCTGCCCGATGCCTGGCTTCGGCGTGACTCCGGGCGGCCACGGGAGACTGACCGGGTGCTGATCGGGCTGGACGCCACACCGCTGCTGGGCACGCGCACCGGCATCGGCCGCTACACGGCGGGGCTGCTCGGGGCCCTCGCCACCGGCCCCGACCCCGTCGTCGCTACAGCGTTCAGCCTTCGCGGACTGTCCGCGCTGCCCGGCCAGGTCCCACCCGGCGTGCGGGTCGCCGCCCGGCCGGCCCCGGCCCGGGGCCTGCAGGCCCTCTGGGCACGCAGCGAGTGGCCTCCCGTCGAGCTGCTCACCGGACCCCTCGATGTCTTCCACGCCACCAACTACGTCCTCCCGCCCCTGCGCCGGGCTCGGGGGGTGGTGGCGATCCATGACCTCAACTTCCTTCGCCGGCCCGACACCGTGGACGCGGCGAGTGCCCGCTTCCGAGCCCTCGTGCCGCGGTCGATCCGGCGCGCCGGGGCGATCACGGTCCTGACCACCACCATGGCCGACCAAGTGCGGGACGAGTACCGGCCGGCAGTGCCGGTCGTCGTGACCTCGGTGGGTGTCGACCAGGCCTGGTTCGAGGCCATTCCGCCGTCGCCCGGACTCCGCGTCGACCTGGGCCTGCCGGCGTCCTACGTGCTCTTCGTCGGGACCCTTGAGCCGCGCAAAGACCTCCCGACCCTGCTCGCCGCACACAGCCTCCTGCCGGACGCCCCGCCTCTGGTCCTCGTCGGTCCGCCCGGGTGGGGCGACCGCGTCGACGTCACCGGGTGCGTCACGCCCGGCTTCCTCCCCGACGCGGTGCTGCACAGCGTCGTCGCGGGTGCTGCCGCGCTGGTCGTGCCGAGCCTCGATGAGGGGTTCGGCATCCCGGTCGTCGAGGCCCTGGCCGCGGGAACACCCGTGGTGGCCAGCGACCTGGCCGTCCTGCGGGAGGTCGGCGGCCCGCACGTGACCTACGCCGAGGTAGGCCACCCCGAGTCCTTCGCGACCGCCTTGTCGGCGGTCCTCGCCGATCCCGGGCCGGCCGGCCCGCGCCGCGAGTGGGCGGCCACCTTCACCTGGGACCGATGCGCGCAGGCCTGCCTGTCCGCATACCGGCAGGCGCTCTCCTGACAGCTGCCGGGCCACTCACCTGCACCTGCTTCTCCCAGCTCACGGTGTCAGCGGCTGAATGCGTCCCCGTCTGCCCGGACAGTCCCCAGGAACGCAGTTCGGAGGGCCTCGGCCAGGGCGACCCGCCAGTCGGGCAGCGGGGTCAGGCCGGCGGCATCCCAGGCCCGGCCCGACAGCACGGAGTACGCCGGTCTGGGTGCGGGGCGGGGGTAGGCCTCCGTCGTGGTGGGCAACACCCTGGCCGGGTCGGCGCCGAGCTCCTCGAAGATCGCCCTCGTCAGCCCGTACCAGGTGGTGGTCCCCCGGTTGGTCGCGTGCAGCGTCCCGGCGGGTACCTCGGCGCCGGCGAGCTCGATCAGCCCGGCAGCGAGGTCGCGCGACCAGGTCGGCGAGCCCGTCTGGTCGTCAACGACCGACACCGTCTCCCGCTCGCTCTCGAGCCTGATCATCGTCTTGACGAAGTTGGCGCCGCTGGCGCCGTAGACCCAGGACGTGCGCACCACGTGTGAGGCGTGCGGATGGATCTCGCGCACCGCCTGCTCACCGGCAAGCTTGGTCCGCCCGTAGGCGGACGCCGGTCCGGTCGGGTCGTCCGGCTCGTAAGGCGTCGTGCCGTCGCCGGGGAACACGTAGTCGGTGCTGACGTGGACCAGTCCCACCTGGTGGCGGGCGCACGCCGTGGCGAGCAGCGCTGGTCCGGCGGCGTTGACGGCGAACGCCGTCTCCTCGTCCGACTCAGCCGCGTCGACGGCGGTGTAGGCAGCCGCGTTGAGCAGCACGAGACGGTGTCGCGGACTGTCCGCGCGCACCACCCGGGCCCACTCGGCGATGGTGTCCTGCACGGCGAACGTGTCGGTGATGTCGAGGTCGGACCGGTTCAGCCCCCGGGCCACCGGGATGTCGGCACGCTGCCGGGCCAGGTCGATGAGGTCCGCCGCGAGCTGCCCCCCGGCGCCCGTGACGAGCAGCGCCAGCGTCACACGCACCTCATGCCAGCACGGCCTTCTCCTTGAGCGGGCGCCACCAGGCCTCGTGGGCGTGGTACCAGGCGACGGTCTCGGCCAGCCCCTCCTCCAGGCTGTGCTGCGGCGCGTAGCCGAGCCCACGGACCAGGGTGTCGTCCACCGAGTAGCGGCGGTCGTGACCTTTTCGGTCTTCGACGTACTCCACGCTGTCCCACGTGGCGTCGCAGGCCGTCAGCAGCCGGTCCACCAGCTCACGGTTGGGCAGCTCGACGCCACCCCCGATGTTGTAGGACTGACCGGCAGCCCCCTTCTCGGCCACGATCGCGATGCCACGGCAGTGGTCGTCGACGTGCAACCAGTCCCGCACGTTGAGGCCGTCCCCGTAGAGAGGCACCTTCTTGCCGTCCATCAGGTTGGTGACGAAGAGCGGGATGACCTTCTCCGGGAACTGGTAGGGCCCGTAGTTGTTGGAGCACCGGGTCGTGGAGATGTTCATCCCGTACGTGACCCCGTAGGCCCGGGCGAGCAACTCGGCCCCCGCCTTGGCGGCCGAGTAGGGGGAGTTGGGCAGCAGCGGCTCCTGCTCGGTCCACGAGCCTTCGTCGATGGAGCCGTAGACCTCGTCCGTTCCGATGTGCACGACCCGCCGCGTCCCCGCCCGCAGGCAGGCGTCGAAGACCGTCTGGGCACCCAGGACGTTGGTCACGACGAAGTCCGCCGCACCCGTGATGGAACGGTCCACGTGTGACTCGGCCGCGAAGTTGATGACCAGGTCGTGACCCGGCAGCACCTCGTCGAGCGTCTTGGCGTCGCAGATGTCGCCCTGGACGAAGCGGTAGCGCGGGCTGTCGGCGACCGGCGCCAGGTTGGCCAGGTTGCCCGCGTAGGTGAGCTTGTCGTAGACGGTCACGTCGGCCCCGGCGTAGGCCGGGTAGGCATCGGTGAGCAGCTGGCGGACGAAGTGCGACCCGATGAACCCGGCGCCACCGGTGATGAAGATGCGCATGACCCCAGTCTCCCAGATCCGCCCAGCGGGGCGCACAGACGGCAACGGCCCCGTCGCCGGAGCGACGGGGCCGTGACAAGCCGGTCGGGCTACTTGCCGACAGCCACGCAGGAGGGGCTGCCGATGATGTAGTCCCGCGAACCAGTGATCGACTGGCCGCTGACCGGGTTCTGCAGCGTTGCCAGGGTGCCGTACTTGGTGAGCGTGTGCCCGCTCGGGTCCGGCACGATGACCGCCCCAGCTGTCGTCACGGTCAGTGACTCAAGCTTGTGGCCGGGGACGAAGCTCGCCTTGGCGGCCAGGTCGGCGAGTGGGACCGTGGCCCGGATCTCGTTGGCCGTGGTGTCGATGACAGGCGTGACCGTCCCGGAGATCGTGTTGCTCGCGGTGGTTCGCACGGCCCAGATCCCGGTCAGCCCACCCGTGGGGCTGCTGCTCACAGAGGTGCTGAAGATGACGCCCTGGTTGGTGAAGCCGAACTGCCACTGCATGCCGGTGGGTGCTGTGGTCGACGAGGTGCCGGCCTTCTTGACCCGGATGACGGTGGTGAGGTTCTTCCCGTCGGTGGCCACGTCGGCCGACAGGACGTCGAGCTCGTCCGTTGCTCCCTGAGGCGGGACCGGCGAGCCGGGGTCGAACGCGTACGCGTTGCCGGCGGGATCGGTGATCAGGTTGCAGACGGGCGGGATGGGCTTGGGCTTGGGCTTGCGAGCGGCATCGGCGACACCTGAAGCCGCGACGACGCACGTCAGACCGAGGACGGCAACCGTGCGCAGGTGACGAGCGGACATGGCGGAGCTCCTTGTTGAGGGTAGGAAACCGGCTACTTGCCGACGACGACGCAGGACGGGGAGCCGCCGACGTAGGTCTTGTCGCTGGTATCGACCTCGCCGGAGGGCATGCCGTTGGTCAGGAGCGTGCCGGAGATCGGACCGCCCGGGCTGTTGATGATCACCGCTCCACCTGCTGACGCGATCATCGTGTCGAACTTGGTGCCGCTCTTGATCGCCGCACCGGCACCGCCGGCCGTGCCCGTGGGCGAGTTGAGCGTGGCCAGCGGGACGGTGACGCGCACTTCGTTGGTTGCGGGGTCGACGACCGCCGTCGCCTTGCCCGCGATCGAGTAGCCACCGACGGTCTTGTCGAAGTAGCCGAACGTGCCCTGGAGACCGTTGACGGGGTCCGACGTGACGGCCGTGAAGAGCTGATAACCGTCAGCGTTGAAGTTGAACTGCCACTGAATGCCCGTGGGCGAGCTGCTGCTGCTCCTCGCGGCCTTGCGCATACGGATGACCGTCGTCAGGTTCTTGGCATCCGTGGCGAGGTCTGCCGTCACCACGTCCATGGTGTCGTCCTGGCCGGTCGTGGGGACCGGGTTCAGGTGTGAGTCGACGTTGCCGGCATAGAACTGGTGCCCGTCGGGTGCGGGGTCGCTCACGAGGTTGCACACCGGTGGGATGGCCTTGGGCTTCGGCTTGGGCCTGGCGTCGGCCAGTCCCGTGGAGCCGACGACGCCAAGGATCCCGATGACGGCAGCGGTGCGAATCAGGCGAACAGACACGGTGGAGCCCCCGGGGGTCGTGCCGCGGTGGTGGTGCGGCCAGTGTCGGGGACCTTTCGACGCCAGCGTCTGGAAGTCCTGCCGGGCTACGCCAGGGAAACGCGGCTGTGGTCGCCCAGCATGAAGCGGTGCGCCCGCGGGAGCGCCGCGGACGGGACCACTTCGACCTGCTTGCCGATCAGGGAGTCCTCGATGCGCCGCACGCCCCGGATCGTGGACTCCTCGAGCACGATGGAGTGCTCGATCTCGGTGCCTTCGATGGTGCAGCCGAAGTAGATGGACGTGAACGGCCCGACGTAGGTGTCCCTGATCACCGTGTCCCGCCCGATGATCGCCGGTCCGCGCACCGTGGACCGCTCGATGACGGCCCCCTCCTCAATGACGACCCGGCCGATCAGCGACGACTCGCCGTCGACGCTGCCGCGTACGGCCGGCTCGATGGACTCGAGCACCTTGCGGTTGCACTCGAGCATGTCCTCGAGCCGCCCGGTGTCCTTCCAGTAGCCCGTGACCAGGTGCGGACGGACGTCGCGGCCTTCGTCGATGAGCCACTGGAGTGCATCGGTGATCTCCAACTCGCCCCGGGGCGACGGCTTGATGGCCCGGACCGCCTCGTGGATCACCGGGCGGAACATGTACACACCGACGAGGGCGAGGTCGGACTTGGGCTCCTTCGGCTTCTCCACCAGCGTGCTGACGCGGCCATCCGCACCGAGCTCCGCAACGCCGAACTGCGACGGGTTGTCGACCCGTGTGAGCAGGATCTGCGCGTCGCAGTCGGCCCCCTGGAACTCGGCCACCAGCTCGGTGATCCCGCCGATGATGAAGTTGTCGCCGAGGTACATGACGAAGTCGTCGTCACCGAGGAAGTCGCGGGCGATCAGGACGCAGTGGGCGAGCCCGAGCGGGGCATCCTGGCGCAGGTAGGTGGCCTTGATGCCAAGCGCGGAACCGTCCCCCACAGCGGCCTCGATCTCCGCGTGCGTGTCCCCGACGATGATCCCGACCTCGGTCACCCCCGCGTCGCGGATGGCCTCCAGGCCGTAGAACAGCACTGGCTTGTTGGCGACTGGCACCAGCTGCTTCGCCGACGTATGCGTGATGGGGCGCAAGCGGGTACCGGCACCACCGGCGAGAACCAGAGCCTTCATGAGGTCAGGTTATCGGCAGATGCGGGTGCGGCCCGCGCCGTGACCTGGCTCACGCTGAGGCAAGGATGACCTTCCCCCCGGTATCCTCAGGTTCCCGGAACCGTGGACGGTCCCCAATCGTCCCCCCGGGTGAGCAGCCCTGTCCGACGCGGCCGGGTGCGAAAACCTGGAGGAGTGGCGCGGTGAATGACCCGAGGGACTGGACGCCGGGCGGTCAGCCGCCCCCACGTCGTCCGGTCCGGCCTTCCTCGGGCTCCGAGCTGCCGCCCGAACTCGACCCCCGCGGGCGCCCCGGAGGGCGAAGCCTCCCGCCGCGCGCGGTCGTCCCGCGGGCGCTCGCCGAGCCCACCCGCCCGCCTCGCCGACGTGCCGTCCGGGTGATGTCATGGATCGCCGTCGGGCTCGCCGTCACCGTGCTGGCCACGTCGGCCGGCGGCTTCGTCCTGATCAAGTACTACGCCAGCAACATCAGCTACATCAAGGGTGTCATCGGCAACAGCGCCCTGCCCCACGCCCCCGCCAACGCCGAGAACGTCCTGCTGGTCGGCTCCGACAGCCGCGGGGACCTCAAGGCCGGCCAGGGCACCCAGGGAGTGGGTGCGTCCTTCGTCACCGGCCAGCGCTCGGACACGGTCATCCTTGCCCACCTGTACGGCGGCAACAACAAGGTGCAGATGGTCAGCTTCCCCCGCGACTCGGTCGTCACGATCCCCGAGTTCACGGACCCCTCGACGGGGCGGGTGCACTCGGAGCACCGGGACCGGATCAACGCCTCGTTCGCCGAGGGCGGCCCGAAGCTGCTCGTCCTCACGGTGGAGAAGCTGACCGGCATCCGGATCGACCACTACCTGCAGATCGACTTCAACGGGTTCCAGACCATGGTCGACACCCTGGGCGGCGTCGACGTGTGCCTGACGACCGCCGCGCAAGACCACTACTCCGGCATCAACCTCTCGGCCGGGCGACACCACCTGAACGGGTTCGACGCGCTGGCGTTCGTCCGACAAAGGCATGGCCTTGCCCGAGGGGACCTCGACCGGATCAAGCGACAGCAGCAGTTCATCGGCTCGATGGTCCACAAGGTGCTGTCCGCCGGGACACTGCTCAACCCGCTCAAGCTCAACGGCTTCCTCAACGCGGCCACCAAGTCCCTCCAGGTCGACTCGGGGCTGACGATCGGCAACATGAAGGACCTCGCGATCCGCTTCCGCGGGTTCAACGCCGGCGGCGTGCTGTTCTCCACCGTTTTCGTCGACAAGATCAATGGCTACGTCCCGAGCCTGGGCAGCGTGGTGCTTCTTGACGCCACGAAGAATGCGGCGCTGTTCGACTCGCTGCGCCGTGACATCCCGCCCGGCACGGCATCCGCACCGCCGTCGGCGCCGAGTTCCCACCTGATCGTCGCGCCGAGCGCGATCAAGGTCCGGGTCTACAACGGCTCCGGCATCCCTGGGCTCGGGCGCAAGGCCGCTACCGACCTCGGCGACCTGCACTTCCAGATCGTCGGCACCGCCACGACGCGCGGGTCGGGCAACACGGCCACCAGCGTCCTCTACGGACAGAACAAGGCCGACTCCGCCCGCACCCTCGCGGCCTCGATTCCCGGCTCGACGATGACCCTCGACCCCACCCTGTCGGACACGCTCGAGGTGGTCACCGGCACCACCTACAGCGGGGCGCACGCCGTGACCATCAGCGCCCGGCCCTCCGCCAGCCCCACACCGTCGGCCGCGCCGGCGCTGATCACAGCGGCTCAGGACCCCTGCGCGATCGCCTGAGCCGGTGGACCGGCGGGCTCGTGGGCGACCGCGACCCGGCGGCACCGCTGCTCACCCTGCGGCAGGGACCCGACCGGGTGGAGCTGTCCGGGGCCACCACGGCCAACTGGGTCGCCAAGACTGCGAACCTGCTCGTTGACGGCTACGGCGCCCCCGAGACCGTCGGCGTCCTCCTTCCGCTGCACTGGCAGGCCGTGGTGATCCTGCTCGCGGGGGTCGCGAGTGGCGCGGGGGTCACCGTGGCCGGGTCGTCTGACGGACTGGCGGGCTGCCTGGCCGTCTTCACCACCCGGGACCGGGCGGAGGGCGTTCTGCCGGCCGACGAGGTTTTCGTCGTGAGCTGCCACCCGCTCGGGCTGCCGGTCGGCGGCCTCGGGCCCGGCCTCACGGACTTCGCGACCGAGGTGCCGGGCTACGGCGATCATTGGGCTGGAGGGCAGCCGGGGTCGGTCCTGCTGGCCGGCCGGCGGGTCGAAGCGCACCCGGTCTCACTCACCGAGTCCGACCGGGTGCTGACCGTCCTCGACCCGGCCGACCACGTCGGTTTGTCCCTGGGCCTGCTGGCTCCGCTCGCGGCGGGCGCCCACCTGATCCTGGCCCGGGGGGTCACGGCCGATAGGATGGCGGCGCTGGCAGCAGACGAACGCGTCACCGCCACCGTCGGCATCGACCTGGCCGGGCTGCCCCGCCTGGACGGCCGACCCACGGACCGGTAAGCGCCGACACCGGCCGCGCCCCCACCCACTCAGGAGCCCCCGCACCGTGTCCCGCAACGGCCGCCCGTGATCCGCCGACGCTCCCGGAGCGGCCAGCCCGCCGCGGCGATCGCGGTCATCGCCGTCGCGATTCTTGTGGTCGGCTCCGTCGCCGCATCCCAGCCGGCGCGTTCGGAGTCCCAACCGGTCCGGGCCTTCGCACACCCCGCTCACGATGCGTCGACACCGGTGCCGGTTCCGACGCCCAGCGCAGCTCCGCACGTCTCGCAGGGCACGGTTGCGCTGGATTACGGCGGACGGCAGCGCTCCTACCTTCTGTCCCCCGCCCTGGGGCTGCCCGCCGGGCAGCCGGCGGCGCTGCTCGTCGTGCTGCACCAGGACGACACTGTCGTGCGCGAGGTGGCGGCCACGCTCGGGTTCGAGGCTCTGCGGCATGAGGGCGTCACGGTGGCCTATCCCTCCGGGGTGGGCGGTACCTGGAATGTCGGGGACTGCTGCGGCCTGGCGATGCGCAGCGGCGCCGACGACGCGGGGTTCGTCGATGCCGTGATCGACGACGTCGGACGGCACACGCCGGTCGACCCGCGCCGGAGGGCGCTCCTGGGGTACTCGGGCGGGGCAATGCTGATGTACCGGATCCTGTGCTCCCCGCATCCGGCCCTCGCGGCGGCCGTGGACGTCAACGGCAGCCTGGAGTCGCCCTGCCCTGGGTCCGTCGCCATCCCCGACCTGCTCGCAGTCCACGGCGCGGACGACGGCACGATCGGACTGACCCGCTCGCACTACGTCCAGCACCTGCGCATCACGCCCCGACCGGTCCAGAGCACGCTCGCGGTGATCACCGCGGCGGCGGGGTGCGTGCGCCACAGCTCCTACGGCAACGGGAGCACCACCCGGCTGCGGTGGTCGGGCTGCACGGGAGGCTCCTCCGTCGACGCCGTCGTGGTCCAGGGCGCGGGCCACCGCTGGCAGGACGTCGCTGGCTACCAGCGCGCCCGAGGTTGGCTGCTCCTGCGC
>JALYIZ010000024.1 GCA_030775505.1 Actinomycetota bacterium
GTCCCAGGTAGGCGGCGTCGAGCGAGCCGGCGAACAGCGCCTCCACCTCCGCCGGTCCCGCGTTGAACACCCGCGGCACCAGCCGGGTGGCTCCGAGGCTCCGCTGGTACAGGCCGGACCCCACCCCGTAGACCGGGCCGGCATGGGTCACGTTCGGCAGGTAGCCAAGTCGCAGCCGGGCTCCGGTCTGGGCACTCGCGCCCGTGGCGCATGAGGTGCTCGCGCCCGCCAGGACGCACAGCGCGGCGGTGGCGGTCAGGGTGGTCTTCATGGGTCCTTCGGGGGTGGGGGTCAAAGGGACAGGCGGCCACCCCGGTGACATCGCGAACCCGGCCGGCAGGAGTTGACGCACCACCCGACCCAGGGCGTGCGTGTCCAGGCGCTCATGCCCGCAACCCCAGCGCGCTGCCGATCATGCCGGCGCCGGCCGTCGTGCCGGTGACCTCGTCGATCAGGATGAACGCCCCCATGCGCCGGTCGGTCACGTAGTCGTCGGCCAGCAGCGGGGCAGCTGTGCGCAGGGTGACGCGGCCGATGTCGTTGAGCGCGAGCTCCGATGCCGGACTGCTCGACAGAGAGGTGACGTCGAGACGGTCGTGCAGGGACGCGACGACCGCCTTGACCGTCCTCGTCGTGTGCTTGACGAGGACCCGCCGCCCGGCCCGCAGCGGTGCCTCGTCCATCCAGCACACCGTCGCCTCGAAGCTGCTCGCGACGGCCGGCGGCCGGTCGGCGGCGACGACCATGTCGCCCCGGCTGACATCGATGTCGTCGGTCAGGCGCAGGGTCACGGCCTGGCCGGCGGTCGCGGCGTCCAGCGGTCCGTCAAAGGTGTCGATGCCCGACACCGAGGTCCGCCGGCCGGACGGCAGGACCACGACCTCGTCGCCCGGACGAAGCGTGCCGGCCGCCAGCGTGCCGGCGTACCCGCGGTAGTCAGGGCGCTCGACGCTCATCGGCCGGATGACGTACTGGACAGGGAACCGGGCAGGGCGCAGCGCGGCCTCCTCCCGCTCCACGTGGACTGCCTCGAGGTGCTCCAGCAGCGCCGGACCGTCGTACCAGGGCGTGCTGTCGCTGGCATGGACGACGTTGTCGCCCTGCAGGGCCGCCATCGGGATGGCCGTGACGTCGGGGATGTCCAGGCTCGCGGCGAAGGCCCTGAACTCGGCCACCACGGCGTCATAGACACCCTGGTCGAACCCGACCAGGTCCATCTTGTTGACCGCGAGCACCAGGTGCGGGACGCGCAGCAGAGCCGATAGGGACGCGTGGCGACGGGTCTGCTCGACGACGCCCTTGCGGGCATCCACCAGGACCAGGGCCAGGTCCGCCGTCGACGCGCCGGTGACCATGTTCCGGGTGTACTGCACGTGCCCGGGTGTGTCCGCGACGATGAAGCTTCGAGCCGGGGTGGAGAAGTAGCGGTAGGCCACGTCGATGGTGATGCCCTGCTCGCGCTCGGCCCGCAGCCCGTCGGTGAGCAGGGCGAGGTTGGTGTAGTCGTCGCCCCGGTCGGCGCTCGTCCGCTCGACCGAGCTGAGCTGGTCGGCGAAGACGCTCTTGCTGTCGTAGAGCAGCCGACCGATGAGGGTGGACTTGCCGTCGTCGACTGAGCCAGCCGTCGCGAAGCGCAGGAGTCCGGCGGCCATCAGAAGTAGCCCTCCTTCTTCCGGTCCTCCATGGCCGCCTCGCTCGCCCGGTCGTCGGCCCGGGTGGCACCGCGCTCGGTGATGCGGGTGCCCGCAACCTCGACGACCACCTCCTCGGACGTCGCTGCGGACGACTCGACGGCGCCGGTGCACGACGCGTCGCCGACGGTGCGGTAGCGGACGGTGCGGGTCGTGACCGGCTCGTCGGCCCGCGGCTGCGAGTAGGCCGTGACACCGAGCAGCATCCCGTCACGCTCGAACACCTCACGCTGGTGCGCGTAGTAGATCGACGGGACCTCGATGCGCTCACGGGCGATGTAGCGCCACACGTCGAGCTCGGTCCAGTTCGAGAGCGGGAAGACCCGGATGTGCTCGCCGGGGTTGTGTCGTCCGTTGTAGAGGTCCCACAGCTCGGGTCGCTGGTTCTTCGGGTCCCACTGGCCGAAGGAATCCCGGAAGGAGAAGAACCGCTCCTTCGCCCGGGCCTTCTCCTCGTCCCGCCGGGCCCCGCCGAAGACCGCGTCGTGACGGCCTTCCTCGATGGCTCGCAGCAACGTGGTCGTCTGCAGCGGGTTGCGCAGCCCGCCGGGGACCTCGACGACCCGGCCGGCGTCGATGTCGTCCTGCACCTTCGCCACCAGGAGCCTCGCGTCGAGCTCGGCCACCCGCCTGTCCCGGAAGGCCAGCACCTCGTCGAAGTTGTGCCCGGTGTCGACGTGCAGAAGCGGGAAGGGCAGACGCGCGGGCCAGAACGCCTTCTCGGCAAGCCGGAGCATGACAATCGAGTCCTTGCCACCGGAGAACAGCAGGGCCGGTCGCTCGAACTCGGCGGCCACCTCGCGCATCACGTGGATGCTCTCGGCTTCCAGGACGTCGAGCTGCCCGAGCCCCGTCACCAGCGCGCTCACGCCAGGCCCCGGTCCCGGACGAGGGCGAGCAGCTGAGCCACCGAGTCGTCCAGCGACTGCTCGTGCGTGCGCACCACAGCATCCGGTGCCGTGGGCGGTTCGTAGGGCGCGTCGACCCCCGTCAACCCGGTCAGCTCACCCGCCCGCTGGCGGGCGTAGAGGCCCTTGACGTCGCGCTCGCTGCAGACCTCCACGGGCGTCGCCACGTGGACCTCGAGGAAGCCAGCGCCCTTGGCGACATGCAGCGCGCGTACCGCGTCCCGGGTCGCCGCGAACGGGGAGATGACGCTCGCGAGCACCAGTACCCCGTGCCGGGCCAGTGTCGCCGCCACCCAGCCGATGCGCAGCACGTTGGTGTCCCGGTCCTCCCGGGAGAAGCCGAGCCCGCGGGAGAGGAACTCACGGACCTCGTCGCCGTCGAGCACCTCGACGGGCCGGCCGGGCAGCCGGGCGGCCAGGGCCCCAGCGAGCGTGGTCTTCCCTGCGCTGGGCAGGCCCGTCAGCCATACCGTTGCGCCAGGGCGCGGGGCCGTCGGCTCCGCGGGCGGCACCTGCCGCTCCTCGACGCTTGTCACGCTTGTCCTCCAGCCGACTGGTGATGGTGTGCGTCGGGCAGGCGGCGACCGCCTGGCCCGACGGGGTGGGGCGGCGCGCAGCGCCGTCTTCCTCAGCCCGTCAGCGGGGGGAACAGACCGCGCTGGAGACGCGCTGCAGGTCCACATGCAGCCGCGAGACGAGAAACTCCGAGCGGATCACCCCGTCATCCTCCCACACGCGCGGGTCCGGCCCCTTGTCCCGCCGGCCTGTGCGACCCTTGAGAGCGTGTCCCCGCTCCTGACTGCGCGCCTGCACGTCGACCTGCAGCGGGTGAGCAGCGCGATCTGTTCCCGGGGCCCGTTCGCGCCCGTGCCCTCGCACCGCTGACGCGACCGGCCCCGCCCGACCCTCCCCCGCCCCCACCCGACGACTCCAGGAGCCCTCCATGCCCGCCGTGCGCGGACAGGGACAGTGGGCGCTCGGCTATCGCGAGCCCCTCAACCCCAACGAACAGGTGAAGAAGGACAACGCGCCGCTCCTCGTCCGGCAGCGGATCCTCGACATCTACAGCAAGAAGGGCTTCGGCTCCATTGACGGCGCCGACCTGCGCAACCGCTTCCGCTGGTACGGGCTGTACACCCAACGCGCGGAAGGAATCGCGGGGGGCCGGACTGCGATCCTGGAGCCGGAGGAGCTCGAGGCGCCGTTCTTCATGCTCCGGGTCCGCATCGACGGCGGGCAGCTCACCTCCCACCAGCTGCGCACCGTCGGCCGGCTCGCGCGCACCTACGGACGCGACGTCGCCGACATCACTGACCGGCAGAACATCCAGCTGCACTGGATCCGCATCGAGGACGTCCCGGCCATCTGGGAGGAGCTCGAAGCCGTCGGACTGTCCACCACCGAGGCCTGCGGGGACACGCCCCGCGTGATCCTGGGGTGCCCACTGGCGGGAGTCGCGGCCGACGAAGTGGTCGACGGGAGCGGCCCGATCGCCGAGGTGACGCGCCGCTACCTCGGCGACCCGCAGTTCGCCAACCTCCCCCGCAAGTTCAAGACCTCCATCAGCGGTTGCGCGACGCACTGCACCAACCACGAGATCAATGACGTCTCCTTCGTCGGCGCCCGGCTTCCCGACGGCACTGCGGGCTACGACCTCTGGGTCGGCGGCGGTCTGTCGACCAACCCCAAGCTCGGCGTCCGCCTCGGGGTGTTCGTCTGCGAGGACCGCGTCGCCGAGGTCTGGGCCGGTGTCATCTCCGTTTTCCGCGACTACGGGTACCGCCGTTCCCGGATGCATGCCCGGCTGAAGTTCCTCGTGGCGGACTGGGGACCCGAGAAGTTCCGTGAGGTGCTCGAGCGCGAATACCTCACCTCACCCCTTCCTGACGGGCCTGAGCCCGAGCAGGCCGCGAGGGCGGACCGCGACCACGTCGGCGTGCATAAGCAGGCTGACGGCCGCTGCTATGTAGGGGTCGTGACTCGCGCGGGCCGCACGTCCGGCTCACAGCTCGAGCGGGTGGCCGACCTGGCAGAGCACCACGGCGGGTCCCGGGTCAGCACAACCGCGCAGCAGGGCCTGGTCCTGCTCGACGTGGAGCCCGGCGCCGTCGACCGGGTCCTCGCCGCCCTGGAGGCGGAGGACCTGCAAGTCGCTCCGTCACGGTTCCGCCGGGGGACGATGGCCTGCACCGGGCTGGAGTTCTGCAAGCTGGCCATCGTGGAGACCAAGGTGCGAGCCGTGGACATCTACCAGGCACTCGAAAGGCGGCTGCCCGACTTCGACGAGCCGTTGACCATCAACGTCAACGGCTGCCCCAACTCCTGCGCGCGCTTCCAGACCGCGGACATCGGCTTGAAGGGCTCCATCGTCGATGGGGAGGAGGGCTTCCAGGTCCACCTCGGGGGGTCGCTCGGAGAGCAGGCCGGCTTCGGCCGCAAGAGCAGAGGGCTCAAGGTGACTGCCGCGCACTCCGTGGACTACGTGGTCGGGCTCCTGGAGAACTACCTCGCCGACCGCCTCCCTGAGGAGCGCTTCGCCACCTGGGCCCGCAGGGCCGAGGAGGCCCTGCTGCGATGACCTCGGCGAGGGCCGTTCCGTTCTTCTGTCCGTTCTGCGGCGAGGAGCAGCTGCGGCCGTGGGGGGACGACCCCGACACCGGTCACGGCGACTGGCGCTGCGAGGACTGCCTGCGGGTGTTCGCGATCCGCTTCAAGGGGACCACCGGCCACACGGACCCGCAGGTCTGACAGTGGACGACCTGCGCACCGAGCGCACGCTGCTGCGGCACTGGCGGCCCGAAGACCGCGACCCGTTCGCCGAGCTCAACGCCGACCCGGACGTCATGGCGTTCTTCCCGTCGACGCTGTCCCGCGAGGAGAGCGACGCCCTGGCGGACCGGATTGAGGAGCACTTCTCGCTAAACGGCTACGGGCTCTGGGCCGTCGAGGCCGAGGGCGCCTTCGCCGGCTTCGTGGGGCTGAGCTGGGCGACGTTCGAGGCGGACTTCACGCCCGCGCTTGAGATCGGCTGGCGCCTGGCCCGGCCCTTCTGGGGGCGGGGCCTGGCCACCGAGGCGGCGCGCGCCGTCCTCGCCGCGGGCTTGTCGGTCGAGCCCTCGGTCGTGTCCTTCACCGCCGAGGTCAACGAGCGCTCCTGGCGGGTCATGCAGCGCCTCGGCATGCGCCGCGAGCTGGAGTTCGACCACCCCTACCCGGGTCTGCCGGAACGGCTGAGGCGCCACGTCCTCTACCGGGCCGAGCGTCAGACGTGGATCCCGCACTCGGTCTTGGACTGACCGGACCACCTGCCGGAGCGCGGGTCCTCCCCCGGCGCGACCCGGTGGGTGCAGGGTGCGCAGCCGATCGAGGGATACCCGTCGTAGGCGAGCGGGTTGACCAGCACAGCGTGCTGGTCGAGATAGCTGTCCACGTCGGCCTGGGTCCAGGCGGCGATCGGGTTGACCTTGACCATGGAGCGCCGCTCGTCCCATTCGACCACCCGCGTGTCCCGCCTCGTCACGGCCTCGTCCCGACGGACGCCGGACGCCCAGGCCAGGTACGGGGCGAGGGCCCGCTCGAGCGGCTCGACCTTGCGCATGGCGCAGCAGGCTGCCGGGTCACGCTGCCAGAGGTCCGCCCCGTGTGTGCGGTCCTGCTCGGCCACACTCAGCAGCGGAAGCACGGTCCGTACGGTGACGTCGTAGCTGGCAGCGACCGCGTCGCGCGTCCCGATGGTCTCGGCGAAGTGGTAGCCGGTGTCGAGGAAGACCAGCTCCACGCCGGGCGCCACCGAGGCCACGAGGTGGGCGAGCAGGCCGTCCCCCATCGACGTCGCGACGACCAGGCCCGAGCCGAATGTGCCGACCGCCCAACTCAGGATCTCCTGGGCGGAGGACCCCTCGAGGTCACGTCCCGCGGCCTCCGCCACGTCCCGGAAGGCCGCCCGCTGCTGAGCGATCTGCTCGGTCGTCACGCTCCTATTCAACCCGGCCACGGCGGCTTCATTCCGCGGCGGCCCGCCGGTGTACTCAGGCGTGGCAGGCTCGCCCTGTGCCCGCGCCCGCCTACTCCCTGGTGGCATGGGGGCGCGACGACCTCGCCGGAAGACGCGACGAGATCCTCGATGTCTATGCCGAGGCCATGGGCGTCGACCGCGCCGGCGCGCGGTCCAGACGCTCCATCCTGACCGCGCACCTGGACCGCGCCGGACTGCGGGGCGTGGCCGCGGTGGACACCCGTAGACACCTGGTCGGCGTCGCATACGGCTACCTGGGAGCGCCCGGCCAGTGGTGGCACGACCAGGTGCGGCTCGCGATGACCGGCGAGCAGGCAGACCGCTGGCTGCGGGACGCCTTCGAGGTGTGTGAGCTGCACGTGCGCCCGCGCTGGCAGGGACGAGGCCTGGGAAAGGCCCTGCTCGACAGCCTCCTCGCGGGGCCGCCGGCCGCGACGGCGGTGCTGACCACTCCGGACGTGGAGAGCCGGGCCCGGGGCTTCTACCGGCTGCACGGCTGGCAGGACCTGGTCCGCGACCTGATCTTCCCGGGCGACCCGCGGTCCTTCGCGGTCCTGGGCAAGGACCTCGATGCCGGCTGAGTCCTCCCGGGATCGGGCGGTGGTCGTGGGGTCGGGTCACAACAGCCTCGTGGCCGCCTGCTACCTCGCTGGTGCGGGGCTCGATGTCGAGGTCGTAGAGCGCGACGGCGTCGCAGGCGGGGCCGTGTCGACGGTGGAGCGGTTCCCTGGGTACCTGATGGACCGCGGCTCGAGCGCCCACATCATGATCCGCCATACCGGGATCGTCGAGGAGCTCGAGCTGGCGGCCATGGGCCTGGAGTACCAGGACCTCGACCCCTGGGGGTTCGCCCCCTTCGGCGAGACGGCCATCGAGTTCTGGGTGGACCTGAACCGCACGTGCGAGTCGATCGCCGCGCTCTGCGGCGGCCGCGAGGCTCAGGCCTACCGCCGGTTCGCCCTCGACTGGTCCCGCCGGAACGAGGCGGTCTTCCGGGCATTCCAGTCACCGCCCGCAGGTGGGCAGCTGCTGCGCGCCGCCTGGCAGCTACGGCGTGACAGCCACACCAGCAGCCCCCGGCTGGTGCGCGAGTTCCTCAGCTCCGCCGACGCACTGCTCGACGCACACTTCACCGACGAGCGGCTCAAGACTGCCCTCGCCTGGTTGGGGTCCCAGTCCGGGCCGGCGACGCACGAACGGGCCACCGCTGACCTGGTGGGCTGGAACACCGTCATGCACCGGCTGGCGCCGGGCCACCCTCGGGGTGGCAGCGGGATGCTCAGCGTGGCGCTGCAGCGACGCCTGGAGGCGTCCGGCGGACGGGTCCGCCTGGGCGACGGGGCGCGGCGGGTCGACGCCCAGGCGGGTCGCGTGACCGGTGTGATCACGGACTCCGGTGAGCGCCTGCCAGCCGGCATCGTCGTTGCCGGCTGCCACCTGTTCGCCACCCTCGATCTGCTCGACCAGGTCCTGCCCGACCTCGCCGCGCGGACCCGGCGGTCGGTGCACCTCGGAAACGGGATCGGGATGGTGGTCCGCCTGGCCACGACCGATCTCCCGCGCTACGCCGCGGCCGGTCCGCGGTCGCACCACGCTCTCCAGCTGCTGGCCACCTCACGCCGCCAGCTTCGCGCCGCCCATGCCGCCTTCACAGCCGGCCAGACGCCGCACGACCCACCGGTGCTGGCCATGACGTTCTCGGCTTTCGACGACACGCTGGCGCCTCCCGGCCGCCACAACGTCTCCGTGTGGGGGCAGTGGCACCCGTACGCCCTGGCGGGCGGGGTGCGCTGGGAGGCAATCCGCCAGCGCGAGGCCGACAAGCTCGTTGCCGCGGTGGACGCGGCCGCTCCCGGGTTCGCGAGTAGCGTCCTGGACATGCACGTGCAGACCCCGGTCGATCTGGAGCGGGAACTCGGCCTGCCTGCCGGGCAGGTCATGCACCTCCCGATGGCGTTGGGCCAGATGTTCGCGTTCCGGCCCACCCCGGAGCTGTCGCGCTACGAGGTGCCCGGCCTCGCGGGCCTCTACCTGTGCGGGGCGTCCACCCATCCCGGAGGCGGGGTCTTCGGAGCCAGCGGACGCAGCGCCGCGAGGGCCGCCCTCCGGGGCGTCGCCCATGACCGCCGGGGACGCGGCCGCCGTGCCTGACCTCTACGAGGTCGTGCTGGTCGACGGCGCCGACCGCTGGTCGGCCGGCTGGGTCGTCGACGAGGACAGCGACAAGCTGCTGACCGTCGGCGGGAAGGTCGTGGTCTTCTCCGGACGCGCCGCGCTGGAGCACTACGGCCAGCAGCATGGCTTCACCGTTCTCGACGATCTCCCGGATGAGCTCGACCTCGACCTCGGTGGCTGGCTGTCCCAGGGCAACGCGCCACCACCGGAGGCCGAGGTCTCCGAGCTCTGGCACCTGCTGCTCGACCACCCGACCGCCGGTCGGCCCCTGCAGGGCGACGAGATCGAGGAGGCCTACGACGACCTCGTCGAAGAGGTTCCCGACTTCTATACGCAGCACGGCCAGGCCGCACGGGAGGCGCTGGCCCGGGCCGTCGCCCTCCTGCGGGCCAGTCTCACCCAGGTCTGAGCCGGGTCAGGCCACCGGTCCGGAGAAGCCGGCCCGACGGGCGACGTCCTGCCGAACGGCCTGGGTGGTGTCCTTCGGCATCCGGGGCGGGTGGGTCGCGACCTGGCAGCCGCTGTCGTGGACGTCCACGCGCTCGCTGTGCCCATCGCGGTAACGGATCACGAGCCGGGTCTCGGAGCCGTTGTCCCGCACGCAGGTGCCTCGTCCACGAGGCTGGTCGGCCAACGCGTTCAGCTCACCGACGACCTTCCGGATGGCGGACTGGACGTGCGTGTCCCTGCACGAGGTCGGCCGCGCAGCCGTCACCCCGTTCCCGCTGCCCTGGGCAACCGCCGCGAAGTAGCAGAACCTGATTCCCGATGCCGGGCCGGTGCCCACGAAGGAGCTGGCCGCGATGGCCGGGACGAGCATCACCAGGGAGCCCGCCGAGGCGAGCGAGAGGAGCAGGGACCTACGCATGGGTTCTCCCGAAGGTGGACGAGGAAGGGTGCCACCACTGGGACGCCCCCGGTCCCCGTTCGGTTCCGTGCACTCAGGCGAGCGCCCAGCGAACGGTGACGCTGACGCTCACCTCCGACTGGCCAGGGCTGAGGGGGACCGTGGCTGCGGGGCCGGCCATCGGCGCCGACGCGGCGTAGCTCTGCACCGGCAGGGGATCGCTCTGCACCTCGCTGACGAGTTCCAACGGGCCGAGGGACCGGCCAGCAAGGGACGCGTACTTCTGCGCCTTGTCCCTCGCCTCCCCGTAGGCCGCTTCGCGGGCTTTAGCCAGCAGAGCCACGTTGTCCTCGAGCGCAAAGCTCACGCCGTCGAGCCGGGCCGCCTGCCCACCGGCCGTCACGGCGTCTCCGAGCACCTTGCCGGCCTTGGCCATCTCGCGCAGCTTGACCACGATCCGTTCGCTGACCTGATAGCCGTCGGGGCGACCCTTGGTGTCGAAGGTCTGGTTGAGCGAGACGTCGGAGGTCTGGACGTCCCTCTCGGAAACGCCGTCCCCGACAACCGCCGTGGTGACCTTCGTCTGCGCACTGTTGGCGGCGCGTAGAGCCGCCGTGACGTCGGCACCGCGCACGTCCACTCCGAGCGTCGCGCGCAACACGTCAGGCACCCCGCTCACCCTGCCCAGCCCCGTCACGACGATCCCGTGGTCGTTCCCGGTCACGGCGGCGGCGGCTCGGGCCACCGCCCCTGCGGGGGAGGTGCCCCCCGCGGTACCGACCAGGTAGGCAGCTGCAATGGCTGCGGCTGTCGCCGGAACGACGAAGAGCGGACGGACGAGTGTGGGCATGGGGACCTCCGGGAGCGCTGCTGGTACCGGTTGGACGCAGCCCGGGACCGTCCGGTTCGGCGTAGAGCCCGTGAGATGTCCTCAGCGGACGGCAGCCAGCCCGAGGCGGTCGTAGATCTCCCTGGTGGCCGTCGACCGGTTGAGGGTGATGAAGTGCAGCCCCGGGGCGCCGGCCGCGAGCAGGGTCTCGCACAGCTGCCCAGCCACCTCGACGCCGATGGCCCGCACCGCCAGTGGGTCATCCTCCACGGCATGTAACCGCTCGGCGAGGTCGCTCGGGAAGACGGCGCCCGACAGCACCGCAAAACGTTCGATCTGGGCCACATTGGTCACGGGCATGATGCCCGGGATGATCGGTACGGAGCAGCCCTGGGCCGCAACCCGGTCCCGAAGCCGCAGGTAGTCCTCGGCACGGAAGAACATCTGGGTGATGGCGAACTCCGCGCCGGCGCGGCACTTCTGGATGAGGAATCGCACATCGGTCTCGAGGTCCGGCGACCGGGGATGCTTCTCAGGGAACGCGGCCACTCCTACGCAGAAGTCGCCTGAGGCCTTGACGAGGGTGACCAGCTCATCCGCGTAGGCCAGACCCTCCGGGTGGGCCTCCCAGCTGGCCTGAGGATCTCCGGGGGGATCGCCGCGCAGCGCGAGGACGTTGCGCACACCGGCATCCGCGTACTGACCCACGATGTGCCTGAGCTCGGCGACCGAGTGGTTCACGGCAGTGAGATGCCCTAGCGGGGTCAGCGTCGTCTCTGCGGCAATGCGCCCCGTCATCGCCACGGTGCGCTCCCGGGTGGACCCTCCCGCGCCGTAGGTCACCGACACGAAGCTCGGCTTCAGCGGCTCGAGCTCCCGGAGTGTCTGCCAGAGCTGCCGCTCACCCTCGTCGGTCCGCGCCGGGAAGAACTCGAAGGAGAACAGCCTCACGTCCTTGGCGAGAAGGTCGCGGATCGAGGCCTCACCCATGCGCGGCAGGCTATCCCGGCTTTCCGGGAGTACGTCCCACTAGGCTCCGCGGCCATGGCTGACCCACCGGGATCCGGGCCCCTGGACCGGGAAGGTCTCCGCGAGCGGGTCGGCGGCGCCCTCGCCGCGTATCTTCGCGCGCAGGAGGCCCGGCTGTTGACGATCAGCCCGGGGCTGGCCGGCATGCACGACGCGGTCACCGCCTTCCTGCTCGAGGGCGGAAAGCGGCTGCGCCCGGCGTTCTGCTACTGGGGCTGGCGCGGTGCGGGTGGCGACGACAGTCCGGCGTCAGTCGTCGCCGCCGCCTGCCTCGAGCTCCTGCAGGCCGGTGCACTGATCCACGACGACGTCATGGACGACAGCGACACCCGCCGCGGGAAGCCTTCGATCCACCGGCGATTCGCCGCTGCACACCTGGCCGGCGGCTGGGCCGGTGGCGCCGACACCTTCGGCCGTTCCGCAGCGATTCTGCTTGGTGACCTGTGCCTGATCTGGGCCGACGAGATGTTGAACACGTCGGGGCTGCCGGCAGTCGACCTGGCGCGCGCACAGCCCGTTTACGACGAGATGAGGGTCGAGTTGATGGCGGGCCAGTACCTGGACCTGCTCGAGCAGGCGCGCGGGCCGGGCACCGTCGCGGGGGCCTTGCTGGTTGCGCGCTACAAGAGCGCCAAGTACACGGTGGAACGGCCGTTGCACATGGGCGCAGCACTGGCCGCCGGTGGTCCGGAGGTGGTCCGCGCCTACTCCGCGTTCGGCCTGCCCTTGGGTGAGGCGTTCCAGCTCCGCGATGACGTGCTCGGTGTCTTCGGCGACCCCTCCGAGACGGGTAAGCCCGCCGGGGACGACCTGCGTGAGGGCAAGCGGACGGTGCTGGTGGCCATGGCCGCCGACGCCGCCCACCCGGCCCAGGCGGCGGTCCTCACCCGCCTGCTCGGGAACGCCGACCTGGCCCCGGACGGCGTGGAGGAGTTGCGCGCGGTCATCCGCGACACAGGCGCTCTGGACCGGGTCGAGACCATGATCGACGAGCGGACGGGGGCGGCGCTTGAGGCACTGTCGGGTGCGCCGGTCGAGCCCCACGCTGCGGAGGTGCTCGCCGAGCTCGCCGTTGCCGCCACCGAACGCAGCGGGTGAGGACGCCACAGTCGTAGGCTGGTGCCGATGACCACGACCACCCTCACGGCCAACGACCCCTGCTGGTGCGGCAGCGGCCGTCGGTACAAGCGGTGCCACCGCGTGGCCGACGTGGACCCGGAGCGGGTCGCCGCGGAACAGGCACGCCGAGCCGAGCAGGCCGAGCGCGCGGCCGCCTTCGTCAGGCCCGGCCGCCTGTCTGCACGCCGCACGGTCCCCGACGGGATCGCCCGGCCCGACTACGCGCTCGACCGCCGGGGGACTCCCCGGGAGCGGGAGTCCGCCCGACCGAAGTCGGCTGAGGACATCGCGCGGATGCGCCGCGCCGGACGCGCCGCCGCGGAGGTGCTGCACGTCGTCGGCGCCGCGGTGGCGCCAGGCGTCAGCACCGACGAGCTCGACGGGATCGCCCACGAGGAGTGCCTGCGACGCGGCGGCTATCCCTCGCCGCTGGGCTACCAGGGGTTCCCGAAGTCGCTGTGCACGAGCATCAACGAGGTCATCTGCCACGGAATCCCCGACTCGACCGTGCTCAACGACGGCGACATCGTCAACTGCGACGTGACGATCTACCTCGACGGGGTGCACGGCGACACCAATGCCACCTTCCTTGTCGGGGACGTGGACCCGGAGAGCAGACGACTGGTGTCGGTCACTCGCGAGTGCCTCGACCTCGGCATCGCAGCCGTGCGGCCCGGCGCCAGGGTCCGCGACATCGGCCGGGCGATCCAGGGCCATGCCGAGGCCAACGGTTTCGGCGTCGTCAGGGCGTTCGTCGGCCACGGAATCGGGCGGTCCTTCCACAGCGACCCGCAGATCTACCACTACGACAACCCGCTCGCCCGTCAGGAGCTGCTCGAGGGGATGACGTTCACCATCGAGCCGATGATCACGGCCGGTGACTGGCACCACGAGATGTGGGATGACGGCTGGACGGCGGTCACCGTCGACAGGAGCCGGACAGCTCAGTTCGAGCACACCCTGGTCGTCACCGACTCCGGGGCCGAGGTCCTGACCGTCGCGTGAGGACCGTGCCGGGTCGGACCGACAAGGTGGTGGTCGTCGGAGCCGGGCTCGCGGGACTGTCAGCGACCCTGCGCCTGCTGGCCGCCGGGCGGGAGGTCACGGTCCTGGAACGGGATGACAACCCGGGCGGCCGCAGCGGGCTGCTGGCCGACAGCGGCTACCGGTTCGACACCGGGCCCACGGTCCTGACCATGCCGGAGTTCATCGACGACGCCCTCGGCTGCGTGGGCGAGCACACCCAAGACTGGCTTGACCTCGTCGAGGTCGACCCGGTGTACCGGGCGCACTTCCCGGACGGGTCCACCCTCGACGTCCGGTCCGACGCCGACACCATGGCCGACGAGGTGGCCCGGGCCTGTGGTCCGGACGAGGCGGCGGGCTACCGACGCTACGTCGAGTTCGTGTCCGGGATCTACCGTGCCGAACGCAACGACTTCATCGACCGTAACCTCGACTCGCCGCTGGACCTGCTGACCCCCAACCTCGCCCGGCTGGTGGCGGCAGGAGGTCTCCGGCGGTTGGCACCGAAGGTCGGGCAGTACCTGCGGGACCCCCGCATGCAGCGCGTCATGTCCTTCCAGTCCCTCTATGCCGGCCTCTCGCCCTTCGAGGCCCTGGCCATCTACGCCGTCATCTCCTACATGGACAGCGTGTCCGGCGTCGTCTTCCCGCGCGGCGGGATGCACGAGCTACCTCGAGCCCTGGCCGGTGCCGCCGCCAAGCACGGGGCGACGCTGCGCTATGGCGTCACCGTGGCCGGCGTCCTCGTCTCGCACGGTCGCGCCGTAGGCGTCGAGACCGAGTCCGGGGAGCGCATCGATGCCGACGTCGTGGTCCTCAACCCCGACCTTCCCATCGCCTACCGCGACCTGCTGCCGCCCGCCGCGACACCCCGGCGCGTGCGGGCCCTCCGGCCGTCCCCCTCCTGCCTGCTCGTGCTCGTCGGCTCGCGCCAGGGTTATCCCGGGGCCGCGCATCACAACATCCATTTCGGCCGGGCCTGGAGGGAGGTCTTCCAGGAACTGGTGGTCGAGGGGCAGCTCATGTCCGACCCGTCGCTGCTCGTGACCTACCCGAGCGCGACCGACCCCGGGCTCGCCCCGCCGGGCCGGCACCTGTACTCGGTCCTGGCCCCCACGCCTGACATGCGCGCGGGCCTCGACTGGTCGGTCCTGGGGCAGCGCTACCGCGACGAGTGCCTGGCCCGGCTGGAGGGCATGGGCTACCCCGGTTTCCAGGCCGCCGTCGAGATCGAGCACGTCGTGACGCCCGCCGACTGGCAACGCCGCGGGATGGCCCACGGGACGCCGTTCGCCAGCGCTCACCTGCTCCGCCAGAGCGGGCCCTTCCGGCCCGCCAACCTCGCGCCACACGTAGGTGGGGTGGTGTTCGCGGGCTCGGGGACCCAGCCCGGCGTTGGCGTCCCGATGTGCCTGCTGTCCGGCCGGCTCGCCGCCGAGCGGATCGTGGGTCCGTCGTGAACACCCTCGACGCGGCCGGCATCGCCGACCCGGCGCTGCGTTCGGCCTACACGCAGTGCCGGCGGCTGAACGCCCGGCACGGGCGGACCTTCTACCTGGCGACCCTGCTGTTGCCACCGGCGAAACGGCCCTACGTCCACGCCCTCTACGGCTTCGCCCGGCTGGCGGACGACATCGTGGACTCCACCACCTCAGCCGACCGGGCCGACCGGCTCGCGTCGGTGTGCCGACACCCGGTCGGTCTGGCCCTGCAGGACACCCTCCGCCGCTGGGACATCCCGGTGGGCTACGTCGACGACTTCCTCACCAGCATGCGGATGGACCTGACCGTCAACTCCTACGCCACCTATGCCGACCTGCTCGGCTACATGCATGGGTCAGCCGTCGTCCTGGGCTGGCAGATGCTGGCGCTGCTGGAGCCGGTCGTGCCGCGAGATGTCGCTGCGCCCTACGCCGCCGACCTCGGCGTCGCCTTCCAGCTGACCAACTTCCTGCGGGACGTGGGCGAGGACATCCGCCGGGGCAGGGTTTACCTCCCGCAGGAGGACCTCGACCTGTTCGGGGTCGATCGCGAACAGATCCGGCACGCTGTGGTGGATGGCTCCTTCAGGAGGTTGATGGCCTTCGAGGTGGCCCGGGCGCGGGAGACCTACCGGAGCGCCGTTGTCGGCATCCGGCTGCTCCACCCCACCAGCCGCACCTGCGTGGCGACCGCAGCCCGCCTCTACGAGGCCATCCTGGACGAGATCGAGGCGGCGGACTACCGGGTGCTCGATCGCCGGGTGACGGTGGGACCCCTCCGTCGCGCGCGGGTCGCCGTGCCCGGCTGGGGCCGGGCTGTGTCATCCCGCCGCGACCGGTGACGCCCCGCGCCGCCCCACCACACCCACCAGCTCAAGGACTGCGCGACCAACGCGAAGCCGAAAAACAGGTCCTCGACCGGCGCCGAGGCCAGCCGCGGGCCGCTGACCGCCGCCGGGTCGTAACGGACGATGCCGGCGCCGGTCAGGACGCCGTTGCTGGCAAGCTGGAAGAGCAGGACGACGCCATAGGTCATCCAGAAGAGCCGCCGCCCCAGCAAGCAGGTCCGCAGGAGCACCAGGTCCAGAATGCACGTGACGGCGACACCGCACAGAGCCGCAGCGGTGTAGCTCACGGCTCGTCACCCGCCCGCCACCCCGTGACGCGGCGGACGGCTTCCAGTGACAGCACCGAGCACAACGGGACCACGACAAAGAACAGCAGTTCCTCAACGGGGAGGCCGCCGATCCGGGCGCCCAGGACCTGCCGTGGATCGAACGACCACTGGCCCGCTCGCACCGCCAGGACGTCCCAGACAGCGAACACCCCGAAGACCGGTGCCAGCGTGCCGGCCAGCCGGCGTGGCCGGGCCAGCACCCGCGTGCCACACAGCCGTTCCAGCGGCAGCGCCACGCACAGGCAGGCGACCAGCACCAGCAGGTAGTGCCACCTCACGCCAGGCGCCGGGCCAGCTCGCGCGCGGCCCGGTAGGGGTCAGCCGCCTCCGTCAAGGCCGGACCACGACC
>JALYIZ010000025.1 GCA_030775505.1 Actinomycetota bacterium
GGGCCGGCGTCAGCCGGGCACCGCACGCGGCGCTGAGGAGGGCGGCGAGGGCGAACGCCGCAGCCACCTTCGGGGGACGAGCTGCCACAGAGGGCCTCCTGGCCGTACGGGGATGACGGGACGTCACCGGCGGGACACCCGGTCGCCGGTGGACAGTGGGTCACAGAGCTGACAGGGCTGCAGTCCCGAGGTCCCCGCCGAGACCGCTCGGACGTCGGGCCGGCCGGCCACCACACTGCAGTCCGGGCGGTGGATCATCGAACCGGACCTGGTGGCCACGAGCGAGCCGTTGCCGCCCGTCGTCCGGCGGGCCGGCGGCACGCGGCTGACCTCGAGCTCGTCGCGGATGTCCTGCAGCACGGCGAGCAGCTGTGCGCTGGCCGCCTGCTGGTCCGCGGCGGTCCGGGACACCCATGAACCCACGTAGAGCAGCCCCGCCACGATCACCAGGCCGAGGCCGAAGACTCCGCCCGAAATCAGATAGGGGACCTGCTCGAACAGGTAGGGCGTGTGTGCGGCGCCGTACCAGCCGAGCGCCACGAGGGCGAGGCCCAACGGGAGCAGGACGCCTCCGATCGTGCCCAGGAGGTCGTCGAGCCGACGGCGGCCTGCGTCGGCCGCAGCGATCTCAGTGCCCGTCACGCATCACTCTCCACGCAGGTTGGGAAGGTTCTCCGGGACGCCCAGCGAGCAGCCCTTGCCTGTCCAGCCGCCCAGTGCGACGGCGCGCAGTGCGACCAGCCCGCGACCGACGGCGCCGGCCACCAGCAGCGAGAGCAGAAGGATCCCCGCGCCGAGGCCCTGGAAGCCCGCGGTGGAGGCGGCCGGGGACGTCGGGGGAAGGAGCGCGGCGACCTGCGGAGAAGCCAGCGCTCCGGTGGGGAGCGGGGCAGTACCCGGTCCGCTGGGCAGCAGCGCGGCGCCACCAGGAGCCCCCACCGCTCCGGGGCCGCCGCCGACCGCACCAGGAGCACCCACGGGTGGAAGCGCAGGCAGGGCCGGGAAGCTGAAGACGATCGGCAGGTTGGCCGCAGAGCTGGCGACGCCGGCGGCCAGGATGAACGTGAGCTTCGGGGAGGCCGCCAGGGTGTAGAAGAGCAGGCTCTGGGTGTTCACCGGCAGGCCGGGAACGGGCGGGATCTGGCTGTAGACCGACGAGAGGGTCTGGTTGAGCATCGGGATCGAGTCGATCGCGCCGCGCAGGACGACGGTGTCGACAGTGATCCGCAGGCCGGTTGCCGTCCGGGCGGCCGTCGTGCCGGCCGTCGTCGTGGTCTGGCGGACCGGCTCGACGGTGAGACCCAGGGCCTTGAGCTGGCTCAGGGCCGACGTGTCGGGCATCGGGACCCCCGGGACGGGCGCCGGCGAGATGACCCGGACGCCCTGGTCATCGACCGCGTAGCCGACGCCGTTGATGACCAGGCCACTGACGGTCGTGGTCCCGCTGGCACTGGGCCGTCGCCCGTCGCTGCGGGTGGTGAGCTCGCTGCGGACGCTCTTCACCCGGATCAGCCCGCCGAGCAGCGACACGTCGTGGACGTCGGAAACGGTCGTCGCCACGGCAACCCCGTTGTCCACCGTGCTGGACGAGGTGGACTCGGCCAGCCCGAGGTCGAGGTTGGCCGGGACCGGCGAGGTGACCGTGCGCGCCGAGGCACTCACGTCCAGCCCCAACGCCTTCGCGTCGGCGCCGGGAAAGGGGCCGCTCGCGGTGTGCGGGTTGTCCGGGTACGCCGCGTCGGCCTTCAGCGGGTACGTCGGAGCACCGGGAGCCACCTGGGTGAGCCCGTCCCCGAACAACGTCCCGGGCCAGAGACTGCTCGCGACGGCGCGCGACGTGGGTCCGGTGCTCAGCGTGGTGTAGGTGTAGGACGGGTCGGCCTCCACGATGGCAGCGTCGACCGGCCTGGGGATGGGCACGGCCGGGTCGTCGACCAGCACGCGCAATGGGGCCGCGATGGCGGTCACCCGGTAGCCGCCGAGGGACGTGTCGGTCCGGATAGCGTCGGCGAGCGCAGGAGCGCCCAGCAGCGGGAAGGCGGCGGCAGCGGCACCGGTCGCGGCGACGAGCCCCAGCACTCGCCGGCGGTGCAGGAGTCGGATGGTCATGCGGCGCCTCCCAGGTAGGCCGCGGAGAGCTCGGCCTCAATGTCACTCGGTTGCCCGACGGCAGTGACCCGCCCGCCGACCATCACCACTGCATACTGCGCCACAGCGAGGGCTCTGCGGGCGAATTGCTCCACCACGAGGACCGACACGCCTTCCGCGGCGATCTGCGCGACGAGCCCGTAGAGCTCCTCGACGATGAGCGGGGCGAGGCCCATCGACAGCTCGTCGAGCATCAGCAGGGCTGGGTTCGTGGCGAGGGCCCGGGCCATCGCGAGCATCTGCTGCTCGCCGCCGGAGAGCCGGCCGGCCTGCTGGGTCCGTCGCTCAGCAAGGCGCGGGAAGCGCCCGAAGGCCACGTCGCGGATCTCGTCGTCATCCGAGCGGCTGGTGAACGCGAACAGCCGAAGGTTCTCCTCGACGCTCAGGTTGGGGAAGATGCCTCGGCCTTCGGGGATCGTGCACAGCCCGGCGCGGGCCAGCCGGTCGGGTGCCGCCCCGTTGAGGTGATGGCCGCCGATGTGCACGTGGCCGCCTGTGGGCTGCAGCTGGCCACTCGCGACCTTGAGCGTCGTGCTCTTACCCGCCCCGTTGGGCCCGAGAAGCGCCACCACGGATCCACGGGGCACCTGCAGAGAAACCCCGTGCAGTACCTCGATGCGGCCGTAGGCCGCGGTGATGTCGATCAGCTCGAGGACGGGCTCGCTCACCTGGTCACCTCCGCGAGCTCGTTGGCCTGCGCCGCTGTGTCGTCGGTCCCCAGGTAGGCGTCCTGGACACGGCGGTCGGCACGTATCTGTTTCGGCGTACCGCTGGCGATCACCTGCCCGAAGTCGAGAACGTGGATCGTCGAACACAGACCCATGACGAGCTCCACGTCGTGCTCGACGATGAGGACCGACCGGCCTTCGTCCTGGGCGAGCGAGCGCACGAGGACGGCAAACTGGCCCGTCTCGTCCTCGTTGAGCCCAGACGATGGCTCGTCGAGCAACAGGAGCCGGGGGTCGCACGCGAGCGCCCGGGCGAGCTCGGTGAGGCGGGCGATGCCGGTCGGCACGGCGTCGGCAGGCGCGTCGGCGAAGTCGGTCAGGCCCACGCGCTCGAGCAGCCGGTCCCGGACCTGGTCCGGTGCCCGGAGCCCGCGCATCTCGGCCGCGACCCGGATGTTGTCGCCCACCGAGAGTGAGCCGAAGACCTCCAGTCGCTGGAAGGTCCGGCCGATGCCCAGCCGGGCGCGGGTGCGCGGGGCAGCGCTGGTGATGTCCGCGCCGTCGAGGAGCACCCGTCCACGCGTGGGTTCCTGAAGGCCGGTGATGACGTTGAACAACGTCGTCTTCCCCGCGCCGTTGGGGCCCATGAGGCCGACGACCACGCCCGCCTCGACGGACAGCGACGCGTTCCAGACGGCGGTCACCCCGCCGAAGCGCACCGTGACGTCGACGACCTCAAGGAGTGCCAACGAAGGCTCCCTCTTCTGTGCGCAGCACGGCAGAGGAAGGCGTCCGGCCACCGGACGCGAGGACCGCCGGGGGCGCGGCCGGTTGCCGCTGCCACCGCCGACGCAGGCCAAACAACATGCTCGCGACCCCGTTCGGGTCGCCCCCGAGCCCGACCACGGCCACGAGCAGCCCGACGAACACCAGGCCGCCCAGGGCCGGGAACTGCGACTGCAGGACGGGGAGCATCCCGTAGACCAGGCCGCCGATGAGCGCACCCGTCACGCACGTGACCCCGCCGACGACGGCGAACAGCAGCAGCGGCAGGCTCTGGAAGAACTGCACGTCGGCGTTGCTCAGCGACACGCGCATCCCGGCGTAGAACGCCCCGGCTACCCCCGCCAGCCCGGCGCTCAGGCTGAAGACGAGCACCCGCACCGCGGTGGTGTTGAAGCCCAGCGTTGCGCAGGCCGCCTCGCTGTCGCGCGCCGCGAGCAGGATCCGCCCGTACTTCCCGCGGCGGAACGCCAGGACCACCAGGGCCATCAACACGAACGCCAGCGCGACCGCGAGTGTGAAGGCACGCTCGCTCTTGAGGCTGTAGCCCAGGAACGTGGGCCGGTTGATCAGGACGCTCCCACCGAACGCCCCGAATCCGAAGATCTTCGTCTGGAAGACCATGCTGTCCAGCCCGGCGGCGACGGCGAGCGTGCCGAGTCCGAGGTAGAGCCCACGCAGCCGCAGAGCCGGTATCGCGACCAGCGCGCCGAGGGCTCCGGTGATGACGAAGGCCCCGAGCAGGGACAGCGGCGACAGTCCGCCGAAGGTCCGGCCGATGACGAGCCCGCCGACCCCGACGAAGCTCATCTGGCACAGCGAGACGTCACCGCCGTAGCCGGTCAGCACAACGAGGGACAGCATGATCAGCGACAGGCAGAGAGCCTGTCCGAAGCGCGAATTGTTGGCCTCACTGAGCATCCCCGTCAGCGCGTACACGACGACGAAGAAGCCTGCGCCCCAGCCGAGGGAGCGGGCCCAGGACGGGAGCGGCGGGAGGGTGGTCCCAGAGAGCCGGCCCACGCGAAGCCTCTCCTGGGGCAGCAGCAGCATGGCCGCGAACAAAAAGATCGTCGGCAGGGCGATCCGGACGCCGAGGACGAGGCCGCCGAGCTGGTCGTCCACGCTGCGCGGCACGTACTGGACGGCGTACTGGGCATACGACGTCAGCAGCCCGAGCCCGATCGCGCCGATGAACGTCCGCGGCAGGTTCTTGAGCCGTCCCACCATGGCCGCGGCGTAGGCGCTGATGACGAGCAGCGTCAGCTCGATATAACCCAGCCCGACTGTGGGTGCGAGCAGGATGCCGGCGAGGGCCGCCAGCGAGCTGCCAAGCGCCCAGGACAGCCCGCTGAGCAGGTTGGGCCGCCCCCCGTGCAGGGCCAGCAGCTCCCGGTTGTCCACCACGGCGCGCATGGCGATGCCGGTGCGGGTGCGGTTGAGCAGGAGGTAGAGGCCACCGGCGACGAGGAGCCCCACGCCGAACGTGATCATCTGGTGGGCGGTGAGAAAGACGCCGCCCTTGCCGCCGACCCGGATCCCGTGGCCCAGGAAGAACTCGTCGAAGGGGCGGCCGGCGGGCGGCCAGATGTACTGGGCGGCCCCGATGAGGCCCACGAGCAGGGCCACCGTGACGACGAGCGACACCGCCACCGGTGCATCGGTGAGCCGGCGCATCATGGTCCGTTCGATGACGAAGCCGAACAGCGGCGCCGCCACACCGACGATCAGGATCAGCGCGAGCCAGGCCGGCACGTGGTGGTGGAAGTGCAGCTCCCAGTACCCGAACGCCATGACCATGCCGACCGCGCCGTGCGCGATGTTGAAGACATTGGAGGTCGAGTAGGTCACGACCAGTCCGCTGGCGGCGATGGCGTAACCGGCCCCGATGACCAGGCCGATGATCCCGAAGGCCAGGATCTGGCTCACCGGAGCCGCCCGCGCCGCAACGGCAGGACGCTGCCTGCGCTGGGGCGGAGCACGCGTCCTCCAAGTCCTGGTCGGTACACGGTCATCGTGGGTGCGTTGCGTCCCTGTGTCGAGGGAGGTTCACAGGCTCATGAAGCTGTCGGCGCTGAAGGACAGGTCGGGGTCGCGGCCCGAGAAGTAGCTGCCGAGGGCG
Organism: Actinomycetota bacterium; assembly: GCA_030775505.1. The sequence goes on from JALYIZ010000025.1 coordinate 5,722, forward strand.
CCGTGCAGGTCGGCGGCGGTCCACAGTGGCCCGCTGGCGTCGAAGCGCTTCTCCACGGCGGGCGCGCTGGCGAGGACCACCATCGGGCCGTAGGCGACGAACACCTGCCCGGAGATCGCCGCGGCTGCCGGTGCAGCCAGGTAGGCCACGAGAGGGGCGACGTGCTCAACCCCCAGCGGGTCGACCTGCCCGTCAGGGGCGTCGCCGAACACGTGGGCTGTCATCTGGGTGCGGGCGCGGGGACAGATGGCGTTGGCCCGCACGCCGTAGCGCGCGCACGACTTGGCAGTGGCAACGGTCAGCGCGGTGATGCCCGCCTTCGCCGCCGCGTAGTTGGGTTGTCCCCCCGAGCCGAACAGGAACGCCTCCGAGGAGGTGTTGACGACCCGCCCGTAGACCTCCCCGCCAGCGGTCTTGGACTGGTCCCGCCAGTAGGCGGTCGCGAAGCGCGTCGTCGCGGCGTGCCCCTTCAGGTGCACCCCGATGACCGCATCCCACTCCTGCTCGCTGATGTTGAAGATCATCCGGTCCCGCAGGATGCCCGCGTTGTTCACGAGCACCTCCAGCGACCCGAACGTGCTTACCGCCGAGGCCACCAGCGCTTCCGCCATTGCCCACTGGGAGACGTCACCCCGGAACGACACGGCCGAGCCGCCTGCCGACGCGATCTCGGCCACCACGGTGTCGGCCGCCTCCCCGAGGTCGTTGACGACCACGTTCGCGCCGGCGGCGGCAAGGGCGAGCGCCTCCGCCCTGCCGAGGCCCTGCCCGGCACCGGTGACGACGGCGGTCAGACCGTCGAGGCGCAGTGGGTCGGTGGCGCTCACGTCGGGGTCCTCCTCGGGGGATGCGGGTCGGGGCGCGGGATGGGTGTCAGGCCGGTTCCGCGGCCAGAGTGGCGCCCAGTCGCAGTAGCTGCGCGGTCCCCCCGCCGAGCATGAGCTCGAGCTGCTTGGACCACCGGAAGTAGCGGGTCAACGGGTACTCGACGTCCACCCCGACGCCACCGTGGACGTGCTGGGCGGCGTGGGCGACGCGGTGGCCGCCCTCGCAGGCCCACCACTTCGCGACAGCCACCTCGCTTGCGGCGGGCAGGCCCGCGTCGAGCAGCCACACCGCCTGGAGCATGGTCAGCCGCATCGCCTCGACGTCGATGTAGGAGTCAGCCAGCCGGTGGCCCACTGCCTGGAACGTCGCGATCGGCCGACCGAACTGCTCGCGCCCGGTCGTGTACTGCGCCGACATCGCCAGCGCGCGTCCGCTGACCCCGAGTGCGGTCGCCGCGATGCCCGCGTAGGTCCGCTCCAGCAGCCAGGCCAGCGCCTCGCCGCCGCCTTCCGGGCCGGCCAGCACGTCCGTCGGGGCGACGAGCACGCCGGCCAGCTCGACCTCGTGCTGCGGCTGCCCGGACGTCGCCCGCTGCTCGCGCAGCGTCACCCCCTGTGCCGAGGGCTCGACGAGGGCGAGCACGACACGGCCGTCAGGACAGCTCGCCGGGACGAGGATGCGCCGGGCCTGGTCGGCGAGCGGCACGCACGACTTCAGCCCCGTCAGCCGGTAGCCCGACCCCTCCGCAACCGCCACCGTCGAGGGATGCTGCGGGTCATCCCGGCCCGATTCGACCAGGGCAGCGGTGAGCAGGGCCCGGCCGGCCGCGACGTCGGGGAGGTCACGCGCGCGCTGCTCGGCGGAGCCGAAGACGTCCACGGGCAGCGCCGCGCACAGCACCGTTTCCAGCAAGGGCACCGGGGCCACGTGTGCACCGATCTGCTCGAGCAGCAGCGCCAGCTCGGTGAAGCCCATCCCGCCGCCGCCGACGTCCTCCGACAGCGCGGCACCGACGATGCCGGCGTCCGCCAGCGCACGCCACAGGTCGTCGTCGAGCCACCTGCCCGCCTTCTCCAGCGTCGCCAGCCGGGCGGGGGTCGCCTTCTCCGACAGGATGCGAACAGCCAGCCCGGTCAGGGCCTGCTGGTCCTCGGTCGTCGTGAAGTCCACGGATCTGGCTCCTCTATCGGGGCGCGCGGGGCATGGACAGGCCGACCATCGCGATGATGTCGCGCTGGATCTCGTTGGTCCCGCCGCCGAAGGTCAGGACGAGGGTGTTGCGGATGGCCCGCTCGAGGTCCGCCCCGAGGACGGCTCCTGCCGACGTCTTGTCGAGCACCGAGTGCTGCCCGATGATTTCCATCAGGGCGCGGTAGGCCTCGATGTAGAGCTCGCTGCCGAACACCTTCACCGCCGACGCGTCCGCCGGGTTGAGGGTCCCCTGCGTGACGCTCCAGGCCACCTTCCAGTTCAGCAGCTTGAGGAACTCGACCCGTGCGTGCAGCCGGGCCAGGGAGATCTGGACCCACTCCTGGTCGACGACCCGACGACCATCGGCCAGCTTCGTGTCCTGGGCCCAGCGCCGCACGTCCCGGATCTTCTGCTCGACCATGCCGGCGCTCGACAGCGCCACCCGCTCGTGGTTGAGCTGGCTGGTGATCAGGTGCCAGCCCTGGTCCTCGCCGAGCACCACGTTCTCGACCGGGACACGCACGTTGTCGTAGTACGTGGCGCTCGTGTAGCCGCCGCCGATCGTGTGCACCGGCGTGTAGCTGAACCCCTCCGCGTCCGTGGGGACGATGATGATCGACAGGCCTTTGTGCCGCTTCGCATCAGGGTTGGTGCGGCAGGCCAACCAGATGTAGTCGGCGTGGTGGATCAGGCTGGTCCACATCTTCTGGCCGTTGATGACGTAGTGGTCCCCGTCGCGTACGGCCGTGGTGGTCAGGCTGGCCAGGTCGGTGCCCGCCCCGGGCTCGCTGTAGCCGATGGAGAAATGCAGCTCCCCGGCCAGGATGCGCGGCAGGAAGAACTCCTTCTGTGCGTCCGTGCCGAAGTGCATGATCGTGGGGCCGACGGTGTTGGTGGTCAGGAAGGGCACGGGCACGTGGGCCCGCTGGGACTCGTCGAAGAAGATGTACTGGTCGAGCAGGTCGCGCCCCTGGCCGCCATACTCCTTGGGCCACGCGATGCCGAGCCACCCGTCCTTGCCGAGCTGGCGGACGAGGTCCTTGTACGCCGGACCCTCGAGCTCGCCACGGCTGAGGTCCGCGACCCGGTCGGGCGTCATCAGCTGTGCGAAGTAGGCGCGCAGCTCGTCCCGGAGGGCGCGCTGGTCCTCCGTGTACGTGAGGTACATCCGACACCGGTCCCTTCCTTGTGAGAACACGTTCTACGTCGCGGGACGGTCCAGGGTCAAGGGGGGCGCGCAATGCGCCGGGTGCAGTACTGAAACGTGTTCCACTACTGGCTGGGGAGCAGCCTCCGTCCCGACGCGAGGAACGCACGGTCGATCGCCGCCCGGTCCGCGGCCGTGAACCGGCGCAGCGCGAGCTCCCTGCCGTCCCTGCACCACAGCTCGCCGGGGGCATCCCAGCGCAGCGCCGAGAGCTGCGCGACCCGGATCTTGCCGGTCGCCGTCCTGGGCAGGTCCGTCGCCACCAGCAGATAGCGCGGCGCCCACAGCGGTGAGGCGTCTGGTTGGCTCACAATCCAGTTGTTTAACGCCCCTGGGTCGAACCCTTCCGCCGGAACGACCGCCGTCATGAGCTGGTCGCCGGCCACGGGGTCGGGCACCGCGTAGACGACGGCCTCGACGACGTGGGGGTGGCGGGCGAGGAGGCGGGCGACCGGCGCGGCCGGGAAGTTCTCCCCCGACACCCGCAGCCGGTCCAGGCTGCGCCCCGCAAAGTAGAGGTACCCGTCGGTGTCGCGGTAGCCGAGGTCCCCGCTCCAGTAGTGGCCGTCACGCAGCCGGTGCGCGGTGTCGTCGGGCGCATCCCAGTAGCCCTCGAAGGCGCCAGGGCCATCGAGGTTGACCAGCTCGCCGACGGCTTCGGCCGCGTTGAGCAGTCGGCCATGACCGTCGAAGGAGGCCGGCGGGCACTCCGTGCCCGTGACCGGGTCGTAGACCCGCACGTCCCCCACCGGCCGGCCCAGCGAACCCGGGGGCGTGCCTGGGACCCGGCTGATGCTGATCCCGCCCTCGGTCGAGCCGAACCCGTCGATGACCCGGCAGCCGAATCGGACCGCGAACCGGTCCAGGTCGCTCGGTGCACCCTCGTTGCCGAATACCCGCTGCAGCGGGTTGTCTCCGTCATCCGCCCGCTCGGGCTGGGCGAGGACATAGGACAACGGCGTGCCGACGTAGTTGGCGTAGGTGGCGCCGAACCGGCGTACGTCGGAAAGGAACGCGGACGCGGAAAAGCGGCGGCGCAGGGCCAGCGCTGCTCCCACGGCCAGCGTCGGCGCCCAGCCGGCAATCACTGCATTGGAGTGGAACAGCGGCATGCTGACGTAGGACACGTCGTCGGCGGTCAGCTCGACCCGCTGAACCAGGCCGAGGCCTTGGGTGGCGATCTTGCCCTGGGAGCAGCGCACCGCCTTGGGACTGCCCGTCGTCCCACTGGTGAAGATGAGCAGGTACAGGTCATCCAAGGCTGCCTCACCCTCGGGCAGTGGCGCCGACGGGTACTCCTGCGCCTCGGCGTCAAGGACGCGCGCACCGGCCAGGTCGAGCCCGGAGAGCAGCTGCGCGCCGCCGGGGTCGGTCAGCACCAGGTCGCAGGCGCTGCCGCGGATGTCAGCTGCAAGCTCGCTTCCACGGCGGGTGGGGTTGAGGCCGACCAGCACGAACCGACCCAGCGCGGCGGCTGCCAGCCAGAAGCTGAACTCCGGCCGGTTGTCGAGCAGGACACCGACGTGCGGCGCGCGCGTGGCGCTCCGCCCGGCCCGGTCGGCCGCGTACCAGGAAGCCCGGGCAGCGGCGAGCGCAGTGTGCTCGGCCCACGACCACTCGCCGTCGTCGCACCGCAGGGCGGGCCGCGGGTCGTCGGCCCGCGCCCTCACGAGGGCGGACACGGTCGTGACCCAGCCTGGGGCGCTCAGGCGGGGACACCGGCGGCGTCGGACAGGACCTTCGCCGCCCAGCCGTAGTCGGGCTTGCCGCTTGGTGAGCGCTGGATCGCGACGACGACGTGCAGGAAGCGCGGCACCTTGTAGCGCGCGATACGTGAGCTCAGATGCGCCTCGACGTCCGCCTGGCTGGGGGCGGGATGCCCTTCGCGCAACTGCAGGACGGCGGCGACCCGCTGCCCCCACCGGTCGTCGGGAATGCCGGCGACGACGGCGTCCACGACGGCCGGATGGGATTTCAGCGCACCCTCGACCTCCTCGGGGTAGATCTTCTCCCCCCCCGAGTTGATGCAGACCGAGCCACGGCCGAGGAAGCGCATGCTGCCGTCGGCGTCGACAGTCGCCATGTCGCCGAGCAGCACCCACCGCTCGCCGTCGATCTCGACGAAGGTCTCCGCCGTCTTCTGGGGGTCGCCGTAGTAGCCGAGCGGCACGTGCCCGCGTTGCGCAACGCGGCCCACCTGACCCGATCCCGGCTCCACCGGCTTGCCGTCCTCGCCCAGGACGCGGGTGCGGGCGTTCATCATGAACCGCAGGCCTTCGCTCGCCTTGGAGCCAGGTGGGGCGGACCCGTTGTAGCCGGTCTCCGACGAGCCGTAGCTGTCGTTGATGTACAGGTGCGGCAGCCGCTCGGTGATCTTGTCCCGGAGCGGCTGGGAGAGCAGGGCCCCTGCGGAGGCCAGTGCCAGCCATGAGGACGTGTCATACGTCTTCTCGTCCAACGCCTCCACGATAGGGACCGCCATGGCGTCGCCGACGATCGTCATGGTGTTGCAGCGCTCCTGCTCGATCAGCGACAGCGCGCCGTGGCCGGTGTAGCGACGGATCAGGCATACCTTCCCGCCGCCGAGAAAATTGATGAAGCTGCCCAGCTCCGCGGCGCCGTGCATCAGCGGCGGCGCGGGGAACGAGACCATCGGTGAGTTCGCCAGCGCACGGGGTCCTGCTTCCTCGGGGCTCGACAGCGGCTCCCCGGCGGGGTACCCCCCGCCCATCCCGGCGAAGAAGAGGTCTTCCTGGCGCCACATGACGCCCTTCGGCATCCCCGTCGTGCCGCCCGTGTAGATGATGAATAGATCGTCACCGGACCGCTCCGGGAAGCCTTCCCGTCCCGCCGACTGCGCGGCCAGCGCCTGCTCGTACAGGACGGTCCCCGCCGGCAGGTCCACGCCCTCGTGCGGACCCACCGCGACGAGGTGCCGGATCCCCGGGACCTGCGGGGCGACGACGGCGACCCGGTCGGCGAACTCGGTGTCGAACACCACCCCGGCGAGGTCGGCGTCGTCGTAGAGGTAGCGCAGCTCCTCCTCGACGTAGCGGAAGTTCACGTTGATCGGCACGGCCCGGATTTTGAACAGGGCCAGCATCGTCTCGAGATACTCGGTGCCGTTCATCATGTGGCAGCCGACGTGGTCGCCCTGCCCGATCCCCGCGGCGGCGAAGTGGTGCGCGAGGCGGTTGGCCCGGCCGTCGAGCTCACGGAAGGTCAGCCGACGCCCCTCGGCGTAGAGCGCCTCACGGTCCGGGACGTGGTCCACCACGTCCTCGAACAGGTCGGCCAGGTTGAACTGCACGGGCGTCCTCTCGGGCGGAAGTTCGCCGGCTCAGTGCTTGAAGCCGGACGTGGCCGTGGCGCCACCGTCGATGGCGAGCTCTGCGCCGGTGATGTAGGACGCGGCGTCGCTGGCGAGGAACGCGATGCCTTCGGCGACCTCCTCGGGCTGGCCGGTGCGGTTCATCGCGACCTGCTTGCCGACGAACGCGATGTCGGAGTCCCGGGGTGCGAAGTGCCGCACCATGGGGGTGTCGATGCCACCCGGGTGGACGCTGTTGACGCGGATCCCGTCTGCGGCCAGCTCGATCGCGGCCGCCTTGGACATCCCGCGGACAGCAAACTTGCTCGCGGTGTAAGCGATGACCCACTTGTTCCCGCCGAGACCCTCGACGCTGGACACGTTGACGATCGAGCCGCCTCCGGCCCGCTTGAGTGCCGGGTGCGCCTCGCGCATGCCGAGGAAGACCCCCAGCGCGTTCACATCGTTGACCTTGCGGTAATCCGACGTGGTGGTCTCACCGAGGGCGTTCATCAGAAGAATTCCAGCATTGTTGACCAGGACGTCCAGCCGGCCGAATGCCGCTTCCGTCGCGGCGACCGCGTCGCGCCAGGAGCTCTCATCCGTGACATCCAACGTGACGGCCAGAGCCGCTTTCCCGAGAGCGGCCGCGGTCTCCTTGACCTCGGGCAGGATGTCTCCCAGCACGACCTGGGCGCCCTCGGCGACGAACAAGCGGGCCGTGGCGGCCCCCATTCCCCGCGCCGCGCCGCTGATCAGCGCGACCTTGCCCTGCAGCCTGCCGCTCATCGCTTCTCCGCTCCGACGACCCACATGGCGAAGAACTGCGAGCCGCCGCCGTAGGCATGCCCCAGCGCCCGCCGGGCGTCCTTGACCTGATGCTCCCCGGCGGTGCCGCGGACCTGGTTCGCAACTTCGAGGAAGCGCAACATTCCTGAGGCGCCGATCGGGTTGCTGGAAAGCACCCCGCCTGACATGTTCACTGGCAGCGAGCCGTCCAGCGCCGTCACGCCGTCCTGGACCATCTTCCAGCCGGTCCCCTCCTCGGCGAAGCCGAGATTCTCCAGCCACATCGGCTCGAACCAGCTGAACGGAACGTAGATCTCCGCGCAGTCGATCTCGTGGAACGGGTCGGTGATGCCAGCCTCCGCGTAGACCGCCTTCGCGCACTCGCGACCGGCATGCGGGTTGACCCGGTCGCGTCCGGCGCCCATGGTCGGCTCCGAGCGCACCGCCGTCCCGTGGATCCAGGCGACGGGCCGGCTGCTGGCGTCGGCGCTGGCCTCGTCGCCGATGACCATCGCTGCCGCGCCGTCGGAGGAAGGACAGGTCTCGGCGTAGCGGATGGGGTCCCACAGCAGCGGCGACTCGGCGATCGCTTCATAGGTGATATCGGGTTGGTGGAGGTGCGCGTACGGGTTCTTCAGGGCGTTGAGCCGGTCCTTGAGCGCCACCCGGAAGCCGGTGTCGGCGGGAGCATCGGACTTGCGGATATAACCCCGGATGATCGGCGCGAAATAGCCGCCGGCGCCGGCCACCAGGGGCTGCGAGAACGGGATCTTGATGGACAGCGCCCACATGGCATTGCTCTCGGACTGCTTCTCGAACGCCACCGTGAGTACCCGCTTGTGCACGCCGGCCTGAACCAGGTGCGCCGCGACGATGGCCGTGGAACCGCCGACTGACCCGGCGGTGTGCACGCGAAGCAGCGGCTTCCCGACCGCGCCGACCGCTTCGGCCAGGTAAAGCTCGGGCATCATCACGCCCTCGAACATGTCGGGAGCCTTACCGATCACCACGGCGTCGATGTCGGACCACTCGAGGGCGGCGTCGTCGAGGGCCCGCAGAGCGGCCTCGCGGACTAGGCCGGCGATCGACACGTCCTCCCGCTTGGCCACATGCCTGGTCTGGCCGGTCCCCAGGACCGCTGCCCGTTGCCCGCTCACTGGTCGACCTCCAAGACACACACGAGGTTCTGCTGTAGGCACGGGCCGCTCGTGGCGTGGGCCACGGCCCGTCGTCCCTCGCCGTTCTGGAGTCGTCGGGCCGCCTCCCCGATGCGCACCAGTCCGGCCACCATCACCGGGTTCGAGGCGAGTGCCCCGCCGGAGGGGTTCACCGCTGTCTTGCCCTCATCCATGCCCAGGGCCTCGCACAGGATGAGCTCCTGGTGGGAGAACGGGGCGTGCAGCTCAGCGAGGTCGAACCCACCGCTTCCGGCCCCAGCCTTCTCGGCCGCCAGCCTCGTCGACGGCGACACCGCGAGATCGCGGGATCCCACGGACTGGACGTCGATGCGGTGGTCGATGCCGCGGATCCAGGCCGGGCGCTCGGTGAGCGATCGCGCCCGGTCGCCCGCGGCGAGGACCACCACGGCCGCGCCGTCGCTGACGGGCGGGCAGTCGTGACGGCGCAGGGGGTCGGCGTAGAGAGGTTCATCGAGCAGCGCGGACTCGTCGATGTCGCCGGCGAGCTGCGCATGGGGGTTGGTGCGCGCGTTGCTTCTGCTCCTGGCCACGACTCGCGCCAGGTCCTTCTCGCTGTGGCCGCCGCGCTCGAGCAACACCCTCGCCTGCAGCGCCGCCAGGCTCACCGCGTCGGGCCACAGCGGAGTGACCAGGTACGGGTCCAGCTGCAGCGCCAGCACGCGACCGACGTCACCGGGGGAGCTCTTTCCGAAGGCGTAGACGAGGGCGGTGTCGATGTCGCCGTGCTGGAGGCGGACCCACGCCTCGTAGAGCGCGAAGGCGCCGTCCATCTCGACGTGCGACTCCGCGATGGGGGGCCATGGCCCCACGGCGTCGAGCGCCTGAACGAAGGCGAAGGCCTGCCCGGCGAGATAGTCGCTGCTGCCGGAGACGGTGAAGCCCATGTCCTGGGTGCCCAGGCCGGTGGGGGCCAGCGCCTCGCGCAGGACCGGGAGCAGCATCTCGACCTCGTTACGCCTCTCGTCCCGGCGCACGGCGTGCTGCGCGTACGCGACGACGGCGACATCCCTCATCAGGCGTGCTCCTTGAAGGTCTCGTAGTCAGCGTCGGGCTCGTCGATCGGTTCCACGTAGTCGATGTTGGCGAACGTGTGGGACCACTCGGCCTCGGGGAGCCAGTGCGCCCGGACCCGCATCCCCATGCGGACCTCGTCCACCGGCACCCCCTGCAGCAGCACCATGGAGGTGGTGTCGGCGCCGTCGAAGAGGACCTCCGCGGAGACGTAGGGAAGGTCGATGACCCGGTTGGCGAAGTTGACGTTGACGACCGCGAACGTCACGAGCGTCCCGGTGCCGGCGACCTCGACGGTCTCACCGAACTCGACGCCGCACATCGAGCAGGCACCGCGGGGCGGGACGTACACCTTGTGACAGGACGGGCAGCGCCGGCCGAGGACCCTCCCCTCCTGCATTCCCCGCAGGAAGGCGGACGACGCTGTGCCCGGGGTGTAGCGGTACTCGAGACGGATCGGGGTGTGGATGCCCGTGACCGGACCTTCGGCGCTCACGCGGCGCCCGCGACGGGCTCGAAGCAGACGATGTCGTGAATGCTGCCCGTCGTGTCCTCGGCCCAGCGGACGGCCACGCGCATGCCGGTGGCGACCGCCTCGCGCGGCGCGTCCAGGGCGTGCAGCAGGCTGGTGTCGGCCCCGTCGAGCTTGACCAGCACCCAGGCAAACGGGCGGGAGAAGGGCTGTCCATCGCGGGGCACCGGGTTCCAGGACCAGGTCGTCACGGTGCCTTCAGGTCCTACCGGCGTCAGGCCGTCCACCGGCAGCGCGGCGGCCGTCGCGGCGTCGTACTCCGGCGGTGGCACCACCACCCGGCCGGCGCTGTCCGTGACGCCCAGGACGGTCCGGTCCCGTAGGGCGGTCAGGAAGGCCCCCACCATCGGACCTGTCGAGCGCGTGTAGGTGAACTCCATGACGTGCGGGGCACTGAGGACCTCGGTCATCCTGAGCTCCTCTCAGACCAGCTGGGACGAGCGGCCGGCCCAGTACGGGTCGCGCAGCCTGCGCTTGTACACCTTGCCGTTGGGGTCACGCGGGAAGTCCTCCATGAAGTCGATGGAGCGCGGCACCTTGTACTTCGCCAGCTGCTCGGTGCAGTAGGCCAGCAGCTCGGCTTCCAGCTCGGGACCCGCCGCGATGCCCTCAGACGGCTGGACGGCGGCTTTGATCTGCTCACCGAGGTCGTCATGCGGGATGCCGAAGACCGCGCAGTCACCCACCTTGGGGTGCTGCAGCAGCA
>JALYIZ010000026.1:0-11428 GCA_030775505.1 Actinomycetota bacterium
CCGCGACGGCCCACGGACCGGACGGCAGGCACGCCGCATCGCACTATCGGGTCACCCCGAAGCTGTTCGAGCTCAACCACAGCGCCGGCGAACCCACCATCGGAATCACCAAGCAGGGCTATGTGGCGGTGACCGCGAGCGCCGGTTGCGTGACCTCGTGCGTGGGATCGACGGAGACGGTGCAGACAGTTGCTCCGGGCGGACGCGCGGTCTTCCTGACGAGGAACAAGGGCAGGAGCTGGCAGAACGTGAGCCCGGGCGTCGCGGGCGTCAGTCCGCACGCCCTGTCGCTCGACCCCTACCTCTACGTGGACCACTCGCCTGAGGCAAACCGCATTTTCGACATCGACCTCAATGCCGCGTGCAACGAGCTGTCGTACAGCGACAACTTCGGTGCTACCTGGATTACCAATCCGCTGTCTTGCGGGGAGCCCGTCAACGACCACCAGACGGTGTTCAGCGGGCGGCCGGTGTCCAGCCCCACGGTCGGCTACCCGGCGATCGTGTACTACTGCTTCAACAAGCTTGCCTACACGGCGTGCACGAAGTCCCTCGACGGAGGCTTGACGTTCCTTCCGACGGGTCACCTGACTGATCCGGAGTGCTCAGGCCTCAACGGCCACGGGGTCACCGACAGCCGTGGCTGGGTCTACCTTCCCTACACCGGCTGCAACAGCACCCCGACGCTGGCAATCAGCAAGGACGAAGGCACGAGCTGGACCATCGTGCATGTCTCGCCCGGGTCGAAGGTCAACGGCGGGGACCCCAGCGTCGCCATCGACAAGAAGGACAACCTCTACTACCTCTGGAACGACACGACGCGCCGGCCCATGCTGTCGGTGTCCCGCAACCGAGGTGGCTCGTGGAGCCAGGCCTACTCGGTTGCCGCGCCCGCAGTGGTGCGCACCAACCTGGCCACCCTCACCGTCGGCGCCCCCGGCAGCCTCGCCATCGCCTACTACGGGACGGGCTCGGACGCGGACAAGGGAGCGTTCTGGAACGGCTACCTGGCGGTAGGTCTGGGCGTTCTTGGCCGGCACCCGGTCTTCTACTCGGCGACGGTCAACGACCCCCGGCACCCGCTCAAGGCTGGCGCCTGCGGTCCGGGTCGGTGCGGTCGCGTCCTCGACTTCATCGACGTGAAGATCGCTCCTGACGGCCAGCCCTGGGCTGCCTATGTGGACGCGTGCGCGGACGTGTGCGAGAAGACCGGCGTGGAGAGCCTGCACGACAACGCCGGAGTCATCGGCACCCTCCTCGGCGCTCCCAACCTGGCTCGCTGACCCGCTCCTACTCGGTCCGGGCGAACCGCAGGGTCGCGAGGGTCAGCAGGACAATGGCCAGAACTGCAACCAGGCTGCCCTCCTCCAGAACCGACAGACGGTGCCCGCCCCAGCTCAGTCCGGGGTCGAGCCGGGCCGTCACGGCGGTGCCGGCGTGCAGCCGGGCGAACACCACCGCCCGCAGTGGCTCCACGGCGTAGGTCAGCGGGTTGAGCCGGCAGACCACCGACAGCCAGCCTGGCAGCCCCGACAGCGGGAACAGCGACCCGGACAGGAACATCATCGGCATGATGATCATCTGAATCAGGGGCATCGCGCTCTGCACCTGCTTGATGCGGGCAGCCATGAGCAATCCCATGGCCGTTACCAGGAAGGCCATGAGGAACAGCAGGACGACCAGTTCGGCCATCATCACCGGCGCGTACGGGACCCCCACGAGGCCCGCCAGGCCGAGGATGACCAGGCTCTGCAGGGTCGCCACCGTGGCGCCGCCGAGGCATTTCCCGGTCAGGATGGCCGCGCTGCTCACGGGGGCCACGAGCATCTCCCGCAGGAAGCCGAACTCCCGGTCCCACACCATCGAGATGCCGGAGAACGCGGCGGTGAACAGCACCGAAGTGGCGAGCACACCGGGAAACAGGAAGGTACGGAAGGTGACTGTTCCGCTCCCGGTTCGGACGATGGAGCTTAGGCCGCTGCCGAGCACGAACAGGAACAACAACGGCTGTACCAGGGACGACAACATCCGGGTGCGGTCCTGGCCGAACCGGATCATCTCCCGCTGCCAGACCACGGTGGCCGCCCGCACCTCGTGACCCAGGCCTGCCGCCGGGGTGCGCACGGGCGCGACGGTGACGCCCGTCACCGCCCACCCCGCCGCGCAGCGAGCGCCCACAGGGCGCCCATCCCCTGTGCCTTCTCCGCGTCGCGGATCGTCGAGCCGGTGTAGGCGAGGAAGACGTCGTCCAGGCTGGGGCGCGTCACCGTGACGGAGCGGATGGGGACCGTCAGCTGGGCGAACAGCCTCGGGACGTAGGCGGCCCCCTCGGCGACGGAAAACGTCAGGGCCCCCTCCCGCATGGCCGGCTCGAGGCCCAGCCGGGTCAGCGCCTCCAGGGCGGCCGCGTCGTCATCGGTGGTGATGGCCACCCGGTCCTGACCGACGGCGGCCTTGAGCGCAGCGGGGGTGTCCAGTGCGACGAGCTGACCTTCGTTCATGATCGCAATCCGGTCGCAGTTCTCGGCCTCCTCCATGTAGTGCGTGGTCACGAAGACGGTGATGCGTTCCCGCTCGTGGAGGGACCCGAGGTAGTCCCAGATGGAGGCCCGGGTCTGCGGGTCCAGCCCGATCGTGGGCTCGTCGAGGAAGAGCACCTGGGGGGAGTGCAGGAGGCCCCGGGCGATCTCCAGTCGCCGGCGCATGCCGCCGGAGAAGTTCTGGACACGGTCGGCCCGCCGATCCCAGAGCCCCACCATGCTCAGGACCTGTTCGCGCCGCGACGCCGCGCTGGAACGCTCCACTCCGTAGAGCTCACCGTGGAACCGTAGGTTCTGCTCAGCCGTCAGGTAGGCGTCGAGCGTCGGCTCCTGGAACACCAGGCCGATCGCCCGCCGGACCTCGTCACGCTGCCGGGCGACGTCGAAGCCGGCGACCCGGGCGCTCCCGGACGTGGCCTCGACCAGCGTGCAGAGGATCTTGATGGTGGTCGACTTGCCTGCCCCGTTGGGACCGAGGAAGCCGAAGATCTCCCCCGGCTCGACCTGAAGGTCAATGCCGCGCACGGCACGCACGTCGCCGTAGGTCTTGACGAGAGCGTGCACATCGACCGCGGGAGTGCCGTCGCGCGCGACACCGGACAGCACGCCCCACCCCCTCCCGTCGACCGAGGGCACCCTACCGGGCCACAGTCACCTTGCCGCGGGGTGAGAATGCACGAACCGGGGTAAACCGGGCAGCGACTGGTCCGCGAGGATGCCGGGCCTACGCCGTTCAGCACAGTGAGTCACCGTGACTCGTTCGACCACTTAGCCCCTCCTGGGGCCCGCAGCGAAGGAAGGCCGGCCTGTGGCCCAGCGTCGACTCGCCCCGTCCGTGCTCCTGGTGACCGCGCTGATCGCCACGGCGGCAAGCATGCTCTGGCAGCCCACCTCAGCCTCGGCGGGGTCAGGGACCCCGACCTTCACCAACTTTGCCGCCCCCTCGTCGCTGCCCAACAGCAACAACGCGGGGGAGCCCTCGCTCGGCGTCAATGGACTGTCCGGTGCCCTGATGTACCAGGCCTACGCCAGCACCTACAAGATCACCGTCGACCCGGCCACGAGTACGGCGACCTGGGCCAATGTCACGCCGGCCGGCGTCGGGTTCAACATCGACCCGATCCTCGCCACCGACCGCTCGACCGGCCGGACCTTCGCGGGCGGGCTCGCGGGTGAGTGCAGCGTGCTCTCCTCGACGACCACTGACGGAGCCTCCTGGACCCAGGATGGCAACGCCTGCGCAGGCGTGCTCGACCACGAGACGATCGGCGCCGGCCCCTGGCACGGCGCCGCTCCGCTGGGCGCTACCTCGAGCCGGGCCACCTACTACTGCGCGCAGAACGGCAACGACGCCTGCTCCACCAGCACCAACGACGGGCTGGCCTTTGGCGCCCCGGTCGTCGTGAACGGGGTCTGCAGCAGCCTCCATGGGCACGTGAAGATCTCGGCGGACGGAACCGCCTACCTGCCCAACGCCCACTGCGGTGGTCTCGCGGGGGGCGCCACGACCACGGACAACGGCGCAACCTGGAACTCCTACACGATCGCCGGTTCGAGCCAGCCGACGAACGGCTTCGACCCCTCGGTGACGACCACGCCGGACAACACCGTCTACGAGGCCTGGTCGGCGGCGAACCTGCACCCGTACGTGGCGCGTTCGACGAGCCATGGCGCGGCATGGGACCGGGTGACCGACCTGTCCTCGACGATGAACCCGCCTATCGTCAACAGCACCTTCCACGCCATGACCTCGGGCGACAACGGACGCATCGCGGTTGCCTACCTCGGCAGCACGACGCCGGGTGACCCGTTTGCGGCCACCTGGCACGGCGTCTGGGACCTCTATGTGTCCTACTCCTACGACGCCGGGCAGACGTGGTCGACGGTGAAGGCCACCAGCGACCCCGTCCAGCGTGGCTGGATGTGCGCCAGCGGCACCTCCTGCAGCTCGGGCCGGAACCTGCTGGACTTCATGGACGCCAACACGACCAAGGACGGCCGGGTTGTCGTCGGCTACGCGGACGGCTGCATCGCGGCCTGCGCCGCCCCGGGTGGGACGGAGGCACAGTCCACTTCGGCCTACGCGACCGTGGCCTACCAGACCGGCGGCAAGAACCTGTACGCCGCGCAGGACTCCGTGGGCCCGACCCCGTCGGCCACGCCCTCCGCGACCCCGTCGGCCACGCCCTCGGCCACGCCGTCGGCCACCCCCTCGGCCACCCCCTCGGCGACCGCGTCACCGACGGCGACGACTGATCCCGATCCCGGGACCCCGACGTTGGCCAGCGGGACAGCCAAGAGCGGGACCAACGCGGCTTCGGGCGCCTTCGTCTACTACAAGATCGCTGTCCCGGCCGGTGCGACACAGCTCAAGGCGACGCTGCAGGGACCTTCCTGCGGGCTGCTGGGGTGCACCCCCGACATCGACCTCTACGCCAAGGCGGGCGCCAAGCCCACGACGACGGTGTACGACGCCTCGAGTGCCACGGCGTCCAACACCGAGACGGTGACGGTCGCGGCGCCGTCCTCGGGCTACTGGTACTTCGGGGTCTACACCTACAGCGGTTCGGCGGGCTCGCCGTTCACCCTGACGGCCACGATCAGCTAGTCGCGCCCACCCCGTAGCGTGCCTGCTCGTGCAGGGGCGCCAGGTAGTCGCCGTCGTCGGGCCGACGGCGACCGGGAAGTCCGACCTCGGTGTGGCACTCGCCCTGGCCCTGGGCGGCGAGGTGGTCAACGCCGACTCCATGCAGCTCTACCGGGGCATGGACATCGGGACGGCCAAGCTCGCACCCGCCGAACGACGCGGGGTCCCGCACCACCTGCTCGACGTCTGGGACGTGACGGTGACGGCGACGGCCGCCGGCTACCAGCAGCTGTGTCGCGCCGTGCTTGATGACGTGCGTCGCCGGGGAAAGGTGCCGGTGGTCGTCGGTGGTTCCGGTCTGTACGTGCGGGCGGCCCTCGACGAGCTGGACTTCCCGGGCACCGACCCGGACCTGCGCGCCGAGCTCGAGGCCGAGCTCGCCAGGGTCGGCGCCCCGGCACTGCACGCGCGGCTAGCCGCGTTGGATCCGGCAGCCTCCAGCCGGATGGAGCCGACCAACGGCCGCCGCGTCGTGCGGGCGCTGGAAGTGGTCCTGCTGACGGGGACCATGCCCGGGCGGCTGACCGACTACCTGCCTCGCTACCCGACCAGGTACGTGGGACTGGACCGCGACGACCTTTCTGACCGGGTGGCCCGGCGGGTCGAGCGCATGTGGGCTGGGGGGCTCGTCGACGAGGTGCGCATCCTGGCCGACCGGGGCCTGCGGGACGGGGTCACCGCACGCCGGGCGCTGGGCTACGCGCAGGTGCTGGCCCACCTCGACGGGGAGTACGACGAGGCGACGGCCAAGGAGCGGACGACCGTCGCCACCCGGCGCTTCGTGCGCCGGCAGCGCGCCTGGTTCGGCCGCGACCCCCGGATCACCTGGCTGCCGGCGGGGGAGGACCTGCTGGGGCGCGCCCTGGGCGTTCTCAGGCCCTCTGACCACAACTGACCCCCTGCAGGCATGGCCCGGGATGACCATGTCCGGAATCGCCCAAGAGGTCGATCATGAGCGCATGGACACCATGACATTGGGCGCGGACGACCTCACCGCTTTGCACGGTTGTGTGACGGACGGGACGCTGGAGCTGCTCTACCAGCCCGAGATCGAGCTGGCCACCGGGGCCATCGTCGCCATGGAGGGACTGCTGCGCTGGCACCACCGCGATCTCGGCATCCTGCGCCCCCTGGAGTTCCTCGACCTGGCCGAGCGGTCGGGAGAGATCGGCCCGATCGGCCAGTGGGTCCTCGAGGCGGGTGCCTCCGAAGCAGCCAAGTGGCAGGCCGGGCCGGGGGACGCCCGGCAGCTGTGGCTCAACGTCAGCCCGACCCAGCTCGCGGACCCAGAGTTCCCCTCCCGGGTGGCGACGGTGATCGCCGACTTCGGACTGCCGCCCGGCATGCTCGGGCTGGAGCTCACCGAAGCCGCCCTCTCCTTCCTCGGCGCCGACGCGCTGGCCATCCTCACCCGCCTGCGGGCTGCGGGTGCCGCTCTGGCCATCGACGACTTCGGCACCTGGTACTCCTCGCTCGGCGCCTTCGAGCAGCTCCCGCTCGACGCGGTCAAGCTCGACCACCGGTATGTCCGCGGTGTCGGTGGTGACCTGGAGGACGACACGATCGTCGCCGCCGTCATCGCCCTCGCCCACGCCCGCGGGCTGTACGTCGTGGCCGAGGGGGTCGAGTCCTGGTCCGAGAGCGCCCGGCTCACCGATCTCGGGTGCGACCGGGCCCACGGTTTTCTGTTCGCCAGCCCCCAGCGGGCCGACCGGGCCCGGTGGCTGCTGTGTCAGGGCGCCGGCTGGCGGGGACAGATCGTGACGCCCGAGGTCCACAGCTCCGCGTTCGTGCCCAGCCCGCGAGCCCTGCCCTGACCCGTAGGCTCAACGGGTGAGCCTTGCCGTCCCGTTCGTCAAGGGGCACGGGACGGAGAACGACTTCATCCTGGTGCCCGATCCCGAAGGCGTGCTGTCGCTGCTGCCCGAGCAGGTGCGGCGGATCTGTGACCGGCGGGCCGGGCTCGGGGCCGACGGCGTCCTACGCGTGGTGCGTTCCTCCCGTCAGCCTGGCGCCGAGCCCGATGCCCCGGCCGCACCGTGGTTCATGGACTACCGCAACGCCGATGGTTCCGTTGCGGAGATGTGCGGCAACGGTGTACGGGTCTTCGCGCGCTACCTCGTCGATGCGGGACTGGCTCCGGCTGGCTCGCTGCGACTGGCGACCCGGCACGGGATCCGTGACGTCGAGCTCGGTCCGGTCGGCGACGTGACCGTCGACATGGGCTTGGCCGTAGTCGGGGAACCCACGCGGATCGACGGTGCGCCGGCGACCTCCGTGGACATGGGGAACCCGCACGCCGTGGTGCACGTGCCGTCCGTGGGCGGGCTCGGCGTCCTGGCTCCCGACCGGACGGACCTCAATGTCGAGTACGTCGAGGACCTCGGACCGGCCGCGATCGGCATGCGGGTCCACGAACGGGGCGTGGGGGAGACCCGGTCCTGCGGGACGGGGGCCTGCGCCGCGGTGGTCGCGACGGCGCTGCGCACGGGGACCCCGCGAGGCACGCCGTTCCAGGTAACCGTGCCCGGCGGCCGGCTGACCGTGACCTGGCGAGAAGACGGGCACGTGCTCCTGCGCGGACCCGCCGTCCTGGTTGCGCACGGGGAGCTCCGCGCCGAGTGGCTGGAAGGGACCGGATGAGCCCCGAGGAGACGGCCGCCGCGGCCAAGAGCAGCGTGCTGGGACTGGGCGGTGCCTGGATGCTCGACCCGGCTACCCGGGCCCGGGCCCGGGAGGTCGGTCTGCGGTCCCGCCCCTCCTACTACTGCGGACGAGGAGGGGCGCTGGGCGACGTCCCGGTGGAGGTGGTGGCGGCAGCCTTCGCGTTCTTCCCTTTCGAGGTTCTCAGGGACGCCTGGGAGGCGGGGCGGGCAGTCATGCCCCCGACCCAGGCCGCCTCCCACTACGCGGACTTCTGCGCCGAGTGGGGGCGGGACCACTACACCGGTTTCGGCCAGGCGGGGCGGCTGGCGGACCTTCTGGCCGCCGTCGTGACGCCGCCGAACCCGCCGGGTTGCCGCTGTTCGCCGGCTGGCGGGCGATGCCGCGCCCGGCGGACGACGCCGGTCGCCTTAACCTGCTCCTGCACGTCCTGCGCGAGCATCGTGGCGCCGTCCACGTCGCTGCCGTGGCCGCCGTGGGGCTCGACCCCCTCGGCGCCGTGGTTGCCGGTCCCTATCCCGGCAACGCCACGTTCTTCGAGTGGCCGGAGCCGCACCCCGACCCGGAGCCTTTCCGGGCCGCCTGGGCCAAGGCGGAGGAGCTGACGGCGGCCGCGGCCGCACCGGCGTTCGCGGCCCTGGACAAACAAGACCGGCAGGAGCTCGTGACCCTCCTCGACGCGCTCGTCGAGGCCCGGAGCTGACCCTGCACCAGGAATAACTGCGGTGCCGGGTTTGCCCGCACGTGTCACAGTGGCGGGGATGACCGAAGCCGAGAACGTTGTTGTCCGGTCGATGACCGCCGACGCCGCGATCCCCCTCGACGACGCCCTGCTACCCGGGCGCGAGCCGCCGTTCCATGACATCGAGGGCGAGGGTTTCGAACTCGAGGAACGTCACGCGTTGCGGCGCATTGCAGGGATCCGGACCGACCTCGAGGACGTCACCGAGGTCGAGTACCGCCAGCTACGCCTCGAGCGGGTTGTGCTGATGAGCGTGTGGACAGGCGGTGACCTGGTCGAGGCCGAGAACTCCCTGATCGAGCTGAAGGCCCTCGCGGAGACCGCTGGATGTGAGGTCCTCGAAGGGCTCATCCAGCGGCGTGACCGCCCCGACCCCGCCACCTACGTCGGGTCCGGCAAGGCCAAGGAGCTGCGGGACGCGGTCGTTGCCACCGGCGCGGACACCGTGATCTGCGACGGCGAGCTCACTCCCGGTCAGCTGCGAAAGCTCGAGGAGGTGGTCAAGGTCAAGGTCATCGACCGGACCTGGCTCATCCTCGACATCTTCGCCCAACACGCGACCTCGCGGGAGGGCAAGGCGCAGGTCGAGCTCGCCCAGCTGACCTACATGCTGCCCCGCCTGCGCGGCTGGGGCGAGTCCCTGTCCCGTCAGGGAGGCGGCGCCGGCGGGTCCGGCTCGGGGGGCGTCGGGACGCGCGGACCCGGCGAGACCAAGATCGAGACGGACCGTCGTCGGATCCGCAGTCGCAAGGCCAAGCTTGCCCGCGAGATCGTCGACATGAAGACGGCCCGTGACACAAAGCGCCAGGAGCGCAGCCGCAACCATGTCCCCTCCGTGGCCATCGCCGGCTACACCAACGCCGGCAAGTCCTCCCTCCTCAACCGGCTGACCGGCGCGGGGGTGTTGGTGGAGAACGCGCTGTTCGCGACGCTGGACCCGACGGTCCGCAAAGCCCAGACACCGACCGGTCGCGACTTCACGCTCACCGACACGGTCGGTTTCGTGCGGCATCTGCCACACCAGCTCGTCGAGGCGTTCCGCTCCACGCTGGAAGAGGTCAAGGGCGCCGATCTGATTCTGCACGTCGTCGACGGCTCGCATCCCGACCCGATGGGCCAACTCGCGGCCGTCCGGTCGGTGTTCGCCGACATCGACGCGCAAGGCATTCCCGAGGTGGTGGTGGTCAACAAGTGCGACCTGGCCGACCCCCACGTCCTGGGTGCGCTGCAACGACGTGAGCCGCACACGGTGCTGGTCTCCGCGCTTACCGGCGAGGGCCTGCCGGCGCTTCTGGACCTGCTCGAGCAGGAGGTCCCGCACCGGGAGACCCTGGTGCGCGTCGTGCTTCCCTACGTCGAGGGCGCCCTCGTCTCGCGGATCCACAACGAGGGGGAGGTGCTGTCGGAGTCCCATGAGCCCCACGGCACCCGCCTCGAGGCGCGCGTGGGGCCGGCGCTGGCAGCGGAACTCGCGGCCTTCGCCGAGGCCTGAGCAGCGCCCGCTCATCGGGATTCCGCACCCGCCAGACAACGAGCGACGCCGCCGCCCGACAACCGCCCGACAACCGCCTGACAACCGCCTGACAACCGCCTGACAACCGCCCGACAACCGCCGACAACCGCCGACAACCGCCGACAACCCCTCGAGGCCGCGGGACGGGCGGGGCTGTCGTGACCAGCGGGGTGGGTGGTGGCCCCCTTGGGCCGGATGCCGTAGGCGGCATCGTCCACAGGGGGGCCGACGCCGGGGGCGCGGCCTGGTTACGGTGCGTGACATGGTGCCGGGACTGGCCGCGATGCTCCGGCGGGGCGGGTGCCTCGCCGCGGGACTTCTGCTGACGGCCTGTGCCCAGCACGGGCAGCCGGTTGCTCTGCCGGTCCTCCCCGCGGCCGCTCCGGCGGCTTCGGCGGTTCCGGGGGCGCCCGCGGGCAACGACACCGGCGAAACGGCACAGGGGGCCGCGGACTTCGTCCGCAGCTACTTCGAGCGCCTCAACGCCGCCTACCTGACCCGTGATCTGAGCGCCGTCAGGCGCCTGGTCGACCCCCGATGCCGCTCCTGCGCCAACTTCGCCGGCGACATCACGGCCATGGTGGCAGCCGGCCACCGGCTCGAAGGCGACTCCTTCCAGGTGGTGTCCGCCGATGCGCCTCCTGTGGTCAACCATGTGGCCGTCGTCGACCTGCTGTTCCGCAGTCCGGGACCGGTGGAGTTCGAGGCAACGGGCCGGGTCCTGCTGCACCGGCCCGGTACAGCGGGGACGGTCTACGTCGTCACTGTCGTGCGCACGGCCGCCGGCTGGCGGATCCGCGAGATCGGACTGCCATGAGAACCTCACTGCCGGCAGTCGCCGTCGTGCTGGCCGCGGCGGTGTACGCGCCTGCTCCCGCCCAGGCCACCGTCAGTCAGGAGTGCGGTAGCGCCACGACCTGCGTCTCCGCGGCCGGCGGCGACTTCGTCGGCGTGGCCTCGGACGCGACGGCGGGAGTCCCGGCCGGATCGCTGCCAGGCCGCGGCACCAACGCAGGCCCTGGGCGGCGACCCCTGCGCGTGATCCAGCAGCGCATCGCCCCGGCGTGCAGCGGCAACTCGCCCTACCAGGACGGCATCCTGTGCACCGGGGCCGTCAGCATCTGCCGCGTGCCCGGTCAGGTCGCCTTCTGGGTCTGGACGCGCGAGGTGGACCCGGCCAACCCGCGTGACAACCCGCCCTGGCAGCGCACCGACGTCCCGCCGTTCACCTGTTTCTCCGCTGACTCACCGCAGTTGTCCCCGCTCGCCGCCATCGCCGGAATGGTGCAGCGCGACTTCGGTCGCTACCCCCTGGCCCGGGG
>JALYIZ010000026.1:11438-16040 GCA_030775505.1 Actinomycetota bacterium
GGTGCGCACCGAGCCGGCAGCGACGACGCTCGTCAACCTGGCCACCAACCTCTACACCGACGCCCCCGCGGACCAGACGTTCACCGTGACCCTGCTCGGGCGGCCGGTGCGCATCCACGCCCACGCCCAGCAGTGGACCTGGCACGAGGGGGATGGGCAGACCCAGACGACGAGCAGCCCGGGCCGCCGCGGCTCGACCGACATCACGCACACCTACCGCCGCCCGGGGATGGTCGACCTGTCGGTGGACATCACCTGGTCAGGGACCTATGAGGTCCCGGGCGCCGCCGCCCCCCTTCCCGTGCGGGGCACGGCCACGACGATCGGGCGCCCCTCGGCGCTGCGCGTCGACCAGGCGCGGAGCGCCTACCAGTCCGGCGGCGGATAGGTTCACCGCCTCATCCGGCGCTGGAGGTCAGAGTGCAGCTCGAGGGTCGGCGCGTCCTGCTCACCGGCGCCTCGCGGGGACTTGGCGCCGCGATGGCGGGCGCCTTCGCCTCGCGCGGCGCGACCCTGGCGCTCGTGGCACGGGACAGCCCGGCCCTCAGCGAGGTCGCGGCAACCACCGGCGGCACGGCCTACCCCGCCGACCTGGCCGACCTCGCCGCCCTGCCCGAGCTGGTCCGCCGCGTCGAGCACGACGGCCCGGTGGACATCCTGGTCAACAACGCCGGGGTGTCGTCGGTCGGCTGGTTCGTCGACCGGACCCTGCCCGAGATCGACCAGGTGATGACCGTCAACCTGCTCGCCCCGATGCGGCTGTGCCGGCTGGTCCTCCCGGGCATGCTGGAGCGCGGTCGCGGCCAGATCGTGAACGTCTCCTCGATGGCGGCGGTGTTCAATCCGCCGGGGCTGGCAAGCTACGGCGCGTCCAAGGCCGGCCTGTCGCACTTCACCGCCGGCCTGCGCGCGGACCTGCGCGACGACCCCATCAGCCTCACGACCGTCACCCTCGCCTCCGTCGCCACCGCGATGGACGACGAGGCCCGGGCCTACGGGCCGCTCGCCGAGCTTGCCGCGCGCAGCAAGGGCCGCGACATCACGCCCATGGCGGTGTTCCTGAAGGCAGTGGTGGCCGGGATCGAGGCCGACCGTGCGGAGGTCCGCGTTCCGCGTGCCATGGCGCCCCTGGCCGCGCTGACCAACGCCCCGCGTCAGGTGGGGCGGCTGGTCTTCGGCAGGGCGTCCGCCAAGCAGCTGCGCAGCCCCTAGTCCTGCAGGTCGGCGAGCGCCACCCGCCGGAAGGCCACGTCGAGCACCCCGGCAGCCTTGAGGGCCCGTACTGCCACGTTGGCGCTGGTGAGTCCGGTCGTGGCGATCCAGTTGGGCACGCCCGGGTCGTGGTGCGCGACCACGACGCGGAACCCGCCGTCGGCACCCGCCACGATGTCGGACCCCGTCAGGAACACCGGATGGTGCTCCCAGTCCGCCGACTCCATGAACCGGGTGAGGAGCTGGATCGACCAGTAGCGGCACTCGGGCACGACGCCCTCCACCAGGAGCGCCTCGTCCTCGGTCAGGTCGTCGAACCACTGACCGGAGTACTGGATCGCCGGTGTCGGCATGACGCGGACCACGGCCGACACGTCCACCGGTGCGGCGGTCGCCTCCCCCGCTGCGTCGACGTACTCCCGGCCCGAGCGGAACACCGCCTGGCTCATCGACGACGACAGGGCGGACAGGGCGGTCTCGGCCTCGACCGTCTCCCGGACGTAGCGCCCAAGCGCCGCGAGCCGTGCCCCCAGTGCCTCCTGCGTCAGCGGCGGCGGAGGGCCCAACGAGGGAACGCACTCGATCCGGTAGGCGCCGGCCACCTCGGTGCGGGGGTCGACGAAGTACTGCCGCACCATCACCTCGGTGACGTCGGGTTCCAGAGGCAGCCAGTCCGACGACCGAGCCGGCCCGCCCAGCCACAGCTCGAACGTCCCGTCACCCGCCACCGTCAGCTCGTCGTCGTCGACGTTCCCGGCGATCCGTTTGGCCCCGTCCGCCGCGGTCCCGTAGAGACATACGCCGAGGTAGGCCGAGGACCCCCGACTGCCCCGGATGACGTAGGACAGGTCCCCGCGGATGACCGCGGCGTCGTAGACAGTCCCCGGGTTGTCCCCGTACATCTTGCGGTGCGCGGTCATCCAGCGGGTGAAGGCAGGGTGCTCGGGATCGCCCTTCTCCACCAGCATCTCGGCGGCGATCGCAAAGACACGGGTCAGGTGGCGGTAGCCCTCCGCGACCTCGCGGTCGGTCCGCCCGCCTGCCGGTCCGGTGACCACCTCCCCGGCACGGGCCAGCTCGGCCAGCAGCGTTATCCAGGCCTGCGTCACGGCCGCACCCCGAACCGGTCGTTGTAGCCGGCGAAAGCCGCCTCCACCTCGCCCGCGGCCAGTCCGAAGTCCGCCAGCGAGTAGGTGTGCGTGCCGTGCTTGTCCCGCGGGTTGGCGACCAGGTAGCGGCGAACGCCGCCCGCGACCTCGTCGGTGTAGTCCAGGCCGAAGTGCTCGTAGACCCGCCGCACGGTGCCGACCGGATCGGCGACGGTGTCGGCGTACTGCACGTCCACGACCCGGTCGGCGGGTAACCGCTCGCGCACGGCCATCACCCGCTCCATGCCCCAGGTCCACGCGTCGAGCTGCTCCCGGCCGACTGTCACAAGGTCGACCCGCGCGCTGACCGCCGAGCGCATCGTCGTCATCAGCGAGGACACCGAGGCCAGCACGGTCGCCGGGTCGCGGTGGGTGTGCACGAGCAGGGCGTCGGGGAACACCTCGAGCAGCACGTCGAGCCACATCAGGTGGCACGGCGTCTTGAGGATCCAGTGCGCGCCGCGGTGCCCTCCCGACTGCAGGTGCTGCAGCAGTCGCTTCTCCAGCTCGTAGGCGCCCCGAAGGTCCCGCTCGCGCAGCCAGGCCCAGTAGCCGGGCACCGGATAGGTGGTGGGGAACTCGTAGGACGTCATCTCCAGGGCGTGCATGGCCAGGCGTTCCTGCGGCAGGCGGGCGCCGAGGGGGTGGATGTGGTCGATGCCTGGTGCGAGCCGCCGGAAGCCGGCCAGGTCCTTGTCCATCGCCGCGACCCGCGCCGGGTCCTCACCGGCCGGCGCCGGGAAGGGCCGGGCCACCTCCCAGCTGGCCGGGGCACGCATGGCCGGATTGGCCGCCAGCATCCCGTAGAGCACCGTCGTGCCCGTGCGAGGCAGTCCCAGCACGAACACGGGTCGCGACAGCACCTCGGCGCGCACGGCTGGGTCGTGGTGGCGTTCGACAAGACGAAGTCGGTTCTCCAGGAGGCCGAGCAGCCGGGTGCGGGCGGCCACCCGCCCCAGCGGGGTCAGCTGGGCCTCGTGCTCGAGGGACCCGGTGAGCACGTCCAGGCCCTCGCGGAAGTCAGGACTGCCGAAGTCGTCCAGGCCGGTCCGCGCGCTGGCCGCGTCGAGGAGGCTGTCCGCGTCCAGTCGCGCACGTAGTCCCAGGCCACTCGCGACGCGGCCCACGGCGTTGATCGCCCGGATGGTCCCGCCCTGACGGACCGCCGTCATCTGCCCTCCGGGAGGTCGACCTACCGGAGGGTGTTGTACCGCAGGGCGCTCACAGCTTGCGCAGCACCGTCACGACCCGGCCGAGGATCGCGGCGTCGTCGCCCGGGATCGGCGCGTAGGCGGGGTTGTGCGGCATCAGCCACACGTGCCCGTCCCGCCGCTTGAACGTCTTCACCGTCGCCTCGCCGTCGATCATCGCGGCCACGATGTCACCGTTGTCGCAGCTGGGCTGCTGGCGCACGACCACCCAGTCGCCGTCCGCGATCGCGGCGTCGACCATCGAGTCACCGACGACCTTGAGCAGGAACAGGGTGCCCTCACCGACCAGCTCGCGGGGGAGGGGGAAGACGTCCTCGACGGCCTGCTCGGCCAGGATCGGACCGCCGGCAGCGATCCGCCCGACCACCGGGACGTAGGCCGGTCGCGGGTGCGCGGCCCGCTCGTCCGCCTCGTCCTGCGCCGCGGCGGCGTCACCCGGCAGCCGGACGTCCACCGCGCGGGGCTTGGAGGCGTCGCGCCGCAGGAAGCCCTTCTTCTGCAGCGTCATGAGCTGGTAGGCGACGCTGCTGGTGCTGGTCAGCCCCACCGCCTCGCCGATCTCCCGCACGGTGGGCGGGTAGCCGCGGCGCTCGACCGAGTCACGGATGACTTCCAGCACCTTGCGCTGGCGGGGCGTCAGTCCGCTGGCGTCCGCGGGTCCGTCGGGCAGGTCGCGCACGACGGCCCCGGTGTCCTGCTTGCCTCGCGTCGTTCCGGCCACGTCGCACTCCGCTCGTCCGTGGGTCGTCGCGACCCGCCGTGATCACGGACGCTAACGCCTCCGGGCGACACAATCAAACACCTGTTCGATTTTTCTCGATTTTGTCGGTGGCATGGGGTACAACTCGATCAGACGTTCGATCGAACCTCTGTTCGACCCGCTGTCCGAACCACTGTTCGACCCACAGGAGCCACTGATGAGCACGAACACCCTGACCAGCCGGCCGCTCAGCCAGCGCCAGTGCGCCCACCTGGCGCCCCGTCCGTATGCCGCGGTCCCGCGCCGGCTGCCTGCGCCCCGAGCCCTACCG
>JALYIZ010000027.1 GCA_030775505.1 Actinomycetota bacterium
CAGCTGCCTCGCGGCGGCCGACCTGGCGGCCCCGCCAGCTCTGCGTCCGGCGGTCTCGGCCTATGCCGAGCTGGTCCATTCCGGACGGAGCCCCGGCGACCGCATCCGCGAGGACCTGCACCGGATCGGTGCGCTCGGGGTGCTGCGGGCCGCTGCCCTCGAGTCGGCGCTGGGGCAGCCCGATGCGTGACGTGCTCGGCGAGGACCTGGCGGCCGCGCGGGCGCGGACGCGCGCGTTGACCGACCTCGACGACGCGGAGCTGGTCTCCGCCCATCACCCGCTGATGAGCCCCCTCGTCTGGGATCTCGCCCACATCGGCCAGCAGGAGGAGTTGTGGCTGCTCCGCCGCGGCGACCCCGCGCGGCCAGGTCTGCTGACTCCCGAGGTCGACGCCCTCTACGACGCCTTCCTGCACCCGCGGGCGGAGCGCCCGTCCCTGCCCCTGCTGGGTCCCGCCGCCGCCCGCTCGTTCTGCGACGACGTCCGGGGCCGCGTGCTGGACCTGCTGCGGCAGTCGGAGGACCTGTTCCCGTTCGCCATGGTGGTGCAGCACGAGCAGCAGCACGACGAGACGATGGCGGCCACGCTGCAACTGCGGGAAGGGTCGCCGCTGCTCGGCGGGGGCTGCGCTCTACCGGCGGGTCGGGAGGCCGGACCGGAGCGGGTGCTCGTCGCGGGTGGCCCCTTCACGCTCGGGGTCGATGGGACCGACGAGCCGTGGTCACTCGACAACGAACGACCGGCCCACACCGTCGCGGTGGCGTCCTTCGAGCTGGCCAGGCTGCCCGTCAGCAACGCCCAGTGGCGGGCGTTCGTCGACGACGGGGGGTACGCGCAGCCGCGCTGGTGGTCCGACCGTGGCTGGAAGCACCGGGTCGAGGCGGGACTGGAACGGCCACTGCACTGGCGGCCCGACGGGAGCCGTCGCCGGTTTGGCCAGGTCGAGCCGATCCCCCCGGACGAACCCGTACAGCACGTGAGCTTCTTCGAGGCCGAGGCCTACGCGGCCTGGGCGGGGGGGCGGCTACCCACGGAGTGGGAGTGGGAGAAGGCCTGCGCCTGGGACCCGGACAGGGCCGTCCGGCGTCGCTGGCCGTGGGGTGACGAGGCACCGGACGGGGCGCGGGCGAACCTCGGTGGCGCGGCACTGCGCCCCGCACCGCTCGGCGCGTACCCGGCGGGAGCCTCGGCCTACGGGGTCGAGCAGCTCATCGGCGACGTGTGGGAGTGGACCAGCAGCGACTTCACGCCCTGGCCGGGTTTCCGGCCGATGCTGTACGCGACCTACAGCGAGCCGTTCTTCGGCGGTGACTACAAGGTGCTCCGGGGCGGCTCGTGGGCCGTGGGGACGACGGCGATCCGACCGTCCTTCCGCAACTGGGACCACCCGTACCGTCGGCAGATCTTCGCGGGCGTGCGCGTCGCGTGGGACACCTGATGTGCCGTCACACGGCCTGGCTGGGCGCGCCGCGCAGCGTCGCATCGCTCGTCCTCGCGCCCGAGCACGGCCTGCTGACGCAGTCGTACGCTCCGCGACGGCAGGCGCACGGCCGGGTCAACGCCGACGGCTGGGGCGTGGGCCTGCTGCCCGGGGAGGGTCGGCCATTAGTCCGGTGGCGCTCCACCCGACCCCTGTGGCAGGACGCCAGCTTCGCCTCCGTGTCGCCCCTGCTGTGCGCCGGCGCCATCCTCGCCGCCGTGCGGTCCGCGACGCCCGGGATGCCGATCGAGGAGGGGGCGACGGCCCCGTTCACCGACGGCAGGTGGCTGCTGTCGCACAACGGCCGGGTCGACCGCGGCATCCTGCCGACCGAGGCGCCCGCCGAGTCGGTCTGCGACTCCGCCGTGCTGGCCGCGTACGTCCTGAACAGGGGCGCCGACACGCTCGGCACCACGGTGGTGGCCGTCGCCGCGGATGATCCTGCTGCCCGGCTCAACCTGTTGGCCACCGACGGCACCCAGATCCTGGCCACCGCCTGGGGGGACACGCTGAGCTACCTCCTGACCCCCGACGGCATCGTTGTGGCCAGCGAGCCGCACGACGACGACCCCCGCTGGGTCGACGTTCCCGACCGCCATCTGCTCGACGCCCGCTGGCCGCAGGCGAGCGTCACTCTGACCTCTTTGGAGCGACCGTGACCCTCACCGTGGACACCCACCTCGGGCCGGCCTCCTACCGGGAGGCCCTGCGCACGGACGTGCTCTCCGGTCTCACCTCGAGCCCGAAGTCGCTGCCGCCGAAGTGGTTCTACGACGAGCGCGGCAGCGCCCTGTTCGACGAGATCACCCGGCTGCCCGAGTACTACCCGACCC
Source organism: Actinomycetota bacterium (assembly GCA_030775505.1). The sequence goes on from JALYIZ010000027.1 coordinate 2,315, forward strand.
GGGCCGAGCGAGCCATCCTCGTCGAGCGCGCGCCGGCCATCGCCCTCGCCACCCGGGCTGACACCCTCATCGAGCTGGGCAGCGGGACGTCGGAGAAGACGCGCCTACTCCTCGACGCCCTGCGCCACGCCGGGTCATTGCGCCGCTTCGTGCCCTTCGACGTCGACCCGTCGGTGCTGCACGAGGCCGGGTCGGCCATTCTCGCGGAGTATCCCGGGGTCGACGTCCATGCGGTCGCCGGCGACTTCGAGCACCACCTGCCGCTGCTGCCCGCAGACGGCCGGCGGCTCGTCGCCTTTCTGGGCTCGACGATCGGGAACCTGGCTCCCCCGGCACGGGCGCAGTTCCTGGCGACGGTCGGCTCGATTCTCGGGTCGGCGGACGGCCTTCTGCTGGGCACCGACCTGGTGAAAGACCCGGCCCGTCTTGTCGCCGCCTACGACGATGCGGCGGGCGTCACGGCAGCGTTCAACCGCAACGTGCTGGTCGTCGTCAACCGTGAGCTCAAGGGCGACTTCGACCCGGACGCCTTCGGCCACGTCGCGTTGTGGAACCCGCAGGAGGAGTGGATGGAGATGCGGCTGCGCTCCTTGCGACGCCAGACCGTGGTCATCGGCGACCTCGACCTGCAGGTGGAGTTCGAGGAGGGGGAGGAGCTGCGGACCGAGATCTCCGCCAAGTTCCGGCGCGACGGGGTGGTGCGGGAGCTGGCTGCCGCCGGGCTGGAGCTCACGGCGTGGTGGACGGACCCTAAGGACGACTTCGCGCTGTCCCTGGCCCGCAGGGCCGGGGACCCGACACCGCTGTTGGGGTGAGTGACGGGGCTCGAACCCGCGACACCTGGGATCACAACCCAGTGCTCTACCAGCTGAGCTACACCCACCATGGCGCAGCGAGGAGTGTAGCGAAGCCTCAGGCGGGCTCGGTGGCCGCGAGGAGCGCCGCTGCCGCTGCGGCGGCGTCGTCGGCCGTCGGCCCGGGGGTCGGCACGAAGACGGTCGACCGGTAGTAACGCAGCTCGAGCACCGACTCGAGGATGTCGGCGAGCGCCCGGTGCCCGCCGCCCTTCTTCGGGGCGTTGAAGTACGCCTTCGGGTACCAGCGGCGAGCCAGCTCCTTCACCGACGAGACGTCCACCATGCGGTAGTGCAGCCAGCCGTCGAGCTCGGGCATGTCCCGGGCGAGGAAGCCGCGGTCCGTCGCGATCGAGTTCCCGCACAGCGGCGCCTTGCCGGCCTCCGGGACCCATTGGCGGACGTAGGCCAGAACCTGCCGCTCGGCCTCGCCCACGGTGACGGTGGAGGCGAGAACGGCGTCGGTGAGTCCTGAGGCCGCATGCATGTCCTTCACCACCGGTGGCATGCGGTCGAGCTGCTCCGCTGTCGCACCGATCACGACGTCCACGCCGTCGCCGAGGACATTCAGCTCGGAGTCAGTGACCAGGGCCGCGACCTCGATCAGCAGGTCGGAGCCGAGCTCCAGCCCGGTCATCTCGCAGTCGATCCAGACCAGCCGGTCGCTCACGCGGACTCCTGTCGTCGATCGCCAGCGTAAAGGGGCAGGCGCCCGGCGGAACTGCATGCCGGGCGCACATCGGTAGCCAAGCCGGAACCGTGCAGAAACACGACGGTTCCCGGCTGGAAACCCGCGGCTCCTAGCGTTCAGTCGCATCACCTCAGACCGGCCCCGATCGGGCCGGCTCAGGCAGCGCCGCAGGAGGACCCGATGCCCCGCCGCACCGTACTGACCGCCGTCCCGTCCGAGCCGCAACCCACGGACGAGTTCCTCGCCCGGGCCGCCGCAACAGGGGTGATGGTGCGCAGCCCCATGACCTGCGGGCGGCTCGTCGTCGACCTCGATGCCTACGTGGTGACCGTGGACGGCGACGCACTCGACCTCTCGCCTCGACAGGTCGAGCTGCTCGCCCTGTTCCTGGCCGAGCCACGCCGGGTGTGGAGCCGTGACCTCCTGCACCGGGTGTGCTGGGGTGACGCGACGCCTTCCCGGCGCGTCGACGTCCAGCTGTGCCGACTGCGGGCCAGGACCGGGCTGGACCTGTTCCGCAACATCCGGGACCGCGGCTGGGCCCTGCGCACCTGCGCCTGATCCGCTCGGCGGCGCGCGCATGGCAGGCTCGCGTCGTGGACTCGATGGTGCAGCTGCTGACGCCGGAGGGGGAGCGGGTCAGCCATCCCCTCTATGACGTCGACTTCACCGACGCGGAGTATCGGGCCCTCTACCGGGACCTGGTGCTCGTGCGGCGGGCCGATATCGAGACAACGGCGCTGCAACGGCAGGGTGAGCTGGGCATCTACATCCCCTGCCTGGGCCAGGAGGCGGCCCAGGTGGGATCGGGCCGGGCCCTGCGCGACCAGGACATGGTCTTTCCCTCCTACCGTGAGCACGGCGTCGCCTGGTGCCGCGGTATCGACCCGGTCGACATCGTCGCCTTCATGCGCGGCGTGCGGCTCGGTGGTGCCTGGGACACGGTCAAGCACCGGTTCTTCACCTACCAGATCGTCATCGGTACCCAGACGCTGCACGCGACCGGTTACGCCATGGGGATCCAGAAGGACGGCGCGGTGGGTGACCCGGGCTCCGGGGAGGCCGTGATCGCCTACTTCGGCGACGGCGGCTCCTCGCAGGGCGATGTGAACGAGGCCTTCGTCTGGGCCAGCGTCTACCAGGTGCCCCTCGTTTTCTTCTGCCAGAACAACCAGTGGGGCATCTCGACTCCCACCGCCAACCAGACCCGCATCCCCCTGTACCGCAGGGCGGCAGGCTTCGGGTTTCCCGGGGTGCGCGTCGACGGCAATGACGTCCTGGCGTCGTATGCGGTGACCCGGGCGGCTCTCGACGCGGCCCGGACGGGGCAAGGCCCCACGCTGGTGGAGGCCTACACCTACCGGATGGGCGCGCACACCACCTCCGACGACCCGACCCGCTACCGGCTGGCCGCCGAACACGAGGCCTGGAAGCTCAAGGATCCACTTGAGCGGATGAAGGCGTTCCTCTACAAGCAGCAGCTCGTGGACGCGGCGTTCTTCGATGAGCTCGACGCGGAGGCCGACGCCCTCGCCTCGCACATCCGGTCCGGCTGTCTGGAGATGCCCGACCCGGACCCGTCGACGATCTTCGACAACGTGTACGTGGAGACGACGCGGCTCCTCGAGGAGCAGCGGGCCGCCTTCGCCGCGTACCAGGCAGGGTTCGCCGAGCCGCACTGACCACGACCGGGCGCCCGCTCAGCGGCGGCGCACCGCGCGCTCGATGCGCCTGGCCACCCGTTCCAGGGTGCGTCGGTCCGCGGCGCGGGAGACCGCGCCCGATGCGAGCCCGTCGCGCAAGGCCGCGGCGGCGGCGGCCCACCCGTCGGTCAGCCCCGAGTTCGTCCGCCAGGCCGGCAGCACGACCTCCACCGCGGCGTGGTTGCCCTCCCGCTGCCATTCTTCGAGAAGCTTCTCGACGGGGGCGACCACATCCTCGTCCCAGCTCATGATCCCCCCGGCGGTGTACGGTCGAACAGTCTTCGACCCAGAGGATGGACTCTTTCCTCGAAGACTGGCGCCATGCCACCCACGCACCCCGCAGCCCCCTTCTCGGGTTCCGTCCTGGACGGTGACGGGCATGCGCTGCTGACCGTGGCCGGCGAGATCGACCTGGCCACGTCACCCAAGCTCGTCGCGCTCCTTGGCCAGGCACTCGCCACCGGCGCTGAGCGGGTCATCGTCGACATGTCAGCGGTTGACTTCATGGATGCGCAAGGGCTCGGCGCTCTCGTCGCCTCCGCCGTCGAACTGCGGCTCGCCGGTCGCCGGCTGGTTGTGTGCGGGGTTCCCGAGCACATCTTCGCGCTCTTCGCGATCACGCGGGAGATCGATGTTGGGGGAGTCGAGGTGATGGCCGGCACCGCAAGTCTTCTCCCCGGGCTGACGGGCATTGCCGCGATCCCCATGGCGCTGAGAGTTCTCGACGTGTCCCTGCAAGCCTTTGTCGAGCTGGCCCACGAGTTTGTGCCGGAGGCGGACGGCGTAAGCATCACCTTGCCCCGGCAGGGGCGACTGGCGACGGTGGCGGCGAGCAACGACGTCGTGCTGGGGATGGACCAGGACCAGTACTCGACCGGTGAGGGACCGTGCCTGGACGCTGCCCAGCAGGGCAGGCGCGTACAGGTCGACTCGCTTCCCGAGGAGGTGCGCTGGCCCCGGTTCATCCCGAGGGCCCGTGTGAGGGGAATCCACAGCATCCTGTCCACGCCCCTCCGGGCCGAAGGTCAGACGTTCGGTGCCCTCAACATCTACTCCCGGACCGGCGAGGCCTTCTCCGACATCGAGCAGCGCTGGGCGGAGGCGTTCGCGGCCCGTGCGGCGACCGTGGTGTCGAGGGCGGAGCTAGGCGCCGACGCGCTCGCGATGGCGGGCAGCGTGGCGGAAGCCCTGGCGTCGCGACACGTCATCGCGATGGCCCAGGGCGTCCTCGTCGCCCGGAAGGGTGTGTCGCCGGACCGAGCTCACGCGCTGCTTCGGGAGCTCAGCCGCAAGACCGGCCGACCGCTGCGCGAGGTGTGTGAGGGCGTGCTCGCCACGGCGGCCGGCCGTCGTGCCGCGCCGGAAGGACCCAACGGCTCCGCGGATGCCTGAGCCGGCCGGCGATCACCTCGACCGGGCCCGGGTGGAGGCGGGACTGACCCGCGAGGAGCTGTGGCTGCGCTACTTCGCGCTGGGCGGGATGACTCCCGCGCTCGAATTCGAGGCCATCCTCGTCGGGGCGTTGCTGCCGACCCCCCATGACCACGATGTCGTCATCCACGCGATCAACGAGCGGCTCAGCGAGCTCGGGCATGACCGACGACTGCGCTACCGGTCCGACGACGACCCGGCTGCGGAGCCGTCCTCGACCTAGGTCTGCGGCAGCTCCCGGTGGCCTTGGAAGCGGCGCACCTCCTGGGGCCACCCACAGGCAGCGGCGATCCTTCCGGCCCACAGCCGTGCCGCCGCCTCGTCAGGCACGTCCAGGACGGCGAAGCCGCCAAGCCGCTCGTCGGTCCCGGCGAACGGGCCCTCGGTGAACACCGGCGTGCCGGTCGAGGCGTCGACCGTGAACACCGGTGCGGTGTCGTCCAGGCCGCCGGTGAAGATGAGGACCCCAGCGGCCCGCATCTGGGCCAACAACGGCCTGAGCGCCCTGGACTTCTCGGTGAGCTCCTCGTCCGTGTGGGCGGGCACCCAGGCGTCGTTGAAGGCCACGAGGTACTCGGTCATGTCTGCTCCTCTTGACGGAATGGCGGACGGTGCGCCCGGCAGGGTTCGAACCTGCGACCTGCCGCTTAGAAGGCGGCTGCTCTGTCCAGCTGAGCTACGAGCGCTGAGGCGCCCCATTGTGGCGGGTGGGAGCGAGGGGAGGGGTCAGTCACCCGTTCACCCAAGAAAGAAAACAGAACTCGCGATATAGCTTGACTTCCCGCAAACGCGATATAGCGTGTTCGTCATGACGCACTGGGAGATCACCGAGCCGCAGACCATCGAGCTGGACACCGTGTCGTCGTTGCGCCTGCGCATCGTCGAAGGTGACGTCAGCGTGACCGCGACCGACGGGCCGGCTCGGCTGGAGGTCCACAGCCTGACCGGGGCCCCGTTGCAGGTGGACCAGGTCGACGGCGTGCTCACCGTCACCTACAAGGACCTGTCGTGGGGCGGCATCCTCGACTGGATCACCGGTGGTGGCAGCCGCAAGCGCAACGTCTCCCTCGCCGTCGCCGTCCCGGCCGACTGCGCGGTGGAGCTCGGCACGGTGTCAGCCGACGCCGTTGTCTCCGGGGTGACGCGGCCCACCAACGTCCGCACCGTCTCCGGCGAGATCACCCTCGACGGGCTGGGCGGCGACATCTCCGCGCGCACCGTCTCCGGGAACGTCGAGTCGCTGGGCCTGGCCGGGGAGCTGTCGTTCGAGACGGTGTCAGGGGACCTGACCGTGGCCAGCGGCACCTGCAGCAAGCTGATGGCCAAGACGGTCTCCGGCGACGTGATGGTCTCGGTGGAGGTCGAGTCCGGTGGGCGCGTCGCTGTGGTCACGGTCTCGGGGGACGTCGTGCTGCGCCTGCCCGCGGCGACGGCCGGTGCGTCCGTCCGGGTGGACTCGGTGTCGGGCCAGCTGACGTCGGCGTTCGACGGGGTCACGACCTCACGGACACCGGGACGGCGACGGCTGGAGGGCGTCGTGGGCGACGGGCGCGGCGCGTTGCGGGTCAAGACGGTCTCCGGCGACGTGGACCTGCTCAGCTCCGCCTCATGAGCCCAGTGTTCGAGCACGGCGCCCTGCGGCTGTACCTGCTCAAACTGCTGGAGGAGCAGCCGCGACATGGCTACGACCTCATGCAGCAGCTCGAGGAGCGCTTCGACGGGCTGTACACGCCGTCCGCCGGAACCATCTACCCACGCCTGGCGCGGCTGCAGAGCGAGGGTCTCGTCGAGCCCGTCGGCGGGGAAGGCGGCCGCAAGACGTACGCGCTCACCGCAGCGGGCCGAGCGGAGCTCGACGCCCGACGTGCGGAGCTGGCCGACCTGGAGTCGCAGGTGTTCGGCTCGGCGCGCAACCTGGCGAGGGAGATCCGAGCCGACGTCCGGGCGTCGGCGCGAGACCTCCGCACCGAGCTGAAGAACGCTGTGCGGGAGGTACGGCTGGAGGACCGTCGGCACAGCAGGAACGGGACCACGGTGAGTGCCGAGCTTCAGGTGTTCGTCCGTGACCTGGCGGCGCGCCTGGGACCCCTGGACGAGGAGGGGCTGGTCGTCCTGCGGGCTGCGCTTCGAGCCACGGCGGACGGCATCGTCAAGAGCGTCCGGCGCTGAGCCGCCTGTCCACAGGCTCCGGCGGTGTCCACACACTGCGCCGTCGCCGCCCGGACAGAGGCAGCGCGTCGCACGGTGGCGGCGGTGGCGGAACGGTCCGCCGCCCCGCGACCCTGGAGGACCCCGTGCACGAGCCCCTGATCACCATCACCGGAAACGTCGCCCGGCCGCCCAAGCTGCGCACGGTCCCCACCGGCCACATCGTGGCCGACTTCCGGGTCGCCTCCACCCCGCGGCGCCTGGACAAGGGCGCTCAGACCTGGTCGGACGGGGAGACGATCTGGTTCGGCGTGACGGTCTGGCGCGCGCTCGCGGAGCACTGCGCCGAGTCGTTGCAGACCGGTGACCGCGTCGTCGTGACCGGGCGGCTGGTCGCCCGGGTCTGGCAGGGCGACGACGGCGTCGACCACAGCGCCCTGGAGATCGACGCCACCTCGGTCGGTCTCGACCTGTCCCGTGGCAAGGCCAGCTTCGACCGGACGACCAAGCTCGAGATCGGCGAGGAGCCCTGGGCGAGGGCCGCGGACGAGGACCCCGAGACAGCGGAGGGCTACACCGCCGAGCCGTCGGACCCGTCGGCCCCGTCGGACCCGTCGGATCGGTCGGAGACGTCGGGTCTCGGCGACCCGTTCCGCGTCACCGCGCCAGCCGCCTGAGGACGCGGGCGCGGCCCGGCCGAGCCTCCGGAGCCGCCGGGTCGCGCCCGTAGGCTGTCGCCCCATGGCCCAGTTCGTGTACCAGATGCAGAAGGTCCGCAAGGCCGTCGGCGACAAGGTCATCCTCGATGACGTCACCATCGCCTTCTTCCCCGGCGCGAAGATCGGGGTCGTCGGGCCCAACGGGGCCGGCAAGTCCACGGTCCTCAAGATCATGGCGGGTCTCGAGCAGGTCTCCAACGGCGACGCCAAGCTCACCCCTGGATACAGCGTCGGCATGCTCCTCCAGGAGCCGCCGCTGGACGAGACCAAGACGGTCCGGGAGAACGTCGAGCTCGGCGTGGCCGCCATCCGCGACATCTTCCGCCGCTGGGAGGAACTCAACGAGAAGATGGCGGCGCCGGACGCCGACTACGAGGCCATCGGCGCGGAGCAGGAGCCGCTGACCGCGGCGATCGAGGCCGCGAACGCCTGGGAGCTCGACAGCCAGATCGAGCAGGCGATGGACGCTCTGCGCTGCCCGCCGCCCGACGCGGACGTGTCGGTGCTGTCCGGCGGGGAGCGCCGTCGGGTGGCGTTGTGCAAGCTCCTCCTGGAGGCCCCCGACCTGCTTCTGCTCGACGAGCCGACCAACCACCTCGACGCCGAGAGCGTGGAGTGGCTAGAGAACCACCTGTCCCGCTACGCCGGGGCGGTCCTGGCCGTCACCCACGACAGGTACTTCCTCGACAACGTCGCTCAGTGGATCCTTGAGCTCGACCGCGGCCGGGCCCACCCCTACGAGGGCAACTACTCGACGTACCTGGAGAAGAAGGGCGAGCGCCTGGCGATCGAGGGCAAGCGCGACGCGAAGCTCGCCAGGCGGCTCAAGGACGAGCTGGAGTGGGTGCGCCAGAACGCCAAGGGCCGCCAGACGAAGAGCAAGAGCCGCCTCTCCCGGTACGAGGAGATGGCCACGGAGGCGGAGAAGAGCCGCAAGCTCGACTTCGAGGAGATCCAGATCCCCGCGGGACCACGGCTGGGCTCCGTCGTCATCGAGGCGGAGACACTGCGGAAGGGATTCGGCGACCGCGTCCTGATCGACGACCTGTCCTTCTCGCTGCCACGCGGAGGGATCGTTGGGATCATCGGGCCCAACGGTGTCGGGAAGACGACGCTGTTCAAGACCATCGTGGGGATGGAGCAGGCCGACGCCGGCAGCGTTCGGGTCGGCGAGACGGTGATGCTGTCCTACGTCGACCAGGGGAGGGCGGGCATCGACCCGGCCAAGACCGTCTGGGAGGTCGTCTCCGACGGGCTGGACTACATCCAGGTCGGGGCGCAGGAGATGCCGAGCAGGGCCTACATCGGGGCATTCGGGTTCAAGGGCCCGGACCAGCAGAAGCCAGCCGGTGTGCTGTCCGGCGGGGAGCGCAACCGACTCAACCTGGCGCTGACGCTGAAGCAGGGGGGCAACGTCCTGCTCCTCGACGAGCCCACCAACGACCTCGACGTGGAGACGCTCGGCTCGTTGGAGAACGCGCTGCTGGAGTTCCCCGGCTGCGCCGTCGTGATCTCCCACGACCGCTGGTTCCTCGACCGGGTGGCCACCCACATCCTGGCTTGGGAGGGTGACGAGAAGGACCCGGCGAAGTGGTACTGGTTCGAGGGCAACTTCGAGTCCTACGAGAAGAACAAGGTCGAGCGGCTCGGGCAGGACGCCGCCCGCCCGCACCGGGTCACCTACCGGAAGCTGACCCGCGACTGACCCATCAGGGCAGCGGGTGGTGGTTCACGAGGGTGAACGCCGCGTGCTCCACGTGCCCGCGGATCGCCGCCCGGTGTTCGTCGGTGACGTCGAGGGAGTCGATGGCGCTGCGCATGTGGCCCAGCCACGCGTCGCGTTCGCGCTCGCCGATCTGCCACTGCGCGTGGCGGCGCCGCAGGCGGGGATGGCCGCGGGTCTCCGAGTAGGTGGTGGGCCCACCCCAGTACTGCTCGAGGAACTGGCGGAGGCGCTCGCGGGCCGGTGCCAGATCCCCCTGGGGATAGAGGGGCCGCAGGACCGGGTCGTCCTCGACGCCCGCGTAGAAGGCGTCCACCAGCTGCCGGAAGACGACGGACCCGCCGACCTCCTCGTACAGCGAGCTCATGGGTTCATCGTTGCCCACGCTGGGAGCCCGACCGGGGAGCGGTCGGCTTCGTCGCGCCCCGTGCGGGTCGCGGGGTGGGCGCCGGGCGGCCAGGCACGGCGCTGACCCCGGTCACCACCCCCGCCCCGTCGAGGGCGGCCTTGAGCCGCTCGCGGACGGCCCGGGCCACCGACGCCTGCTGCAGCGGCGCGGCCTTGACCGTCAGTCGCAGCACGACGCCGTCCGGCCCGAGCGACTCGACACCCCACACCTCCGGTTCCTCGAGCACGTAGGACGCGAACGCCGGGTCGTGCCACACCTCGTCGGCTGCCTGCTTGGCGAGCCGGCGGACCAGGGCGAGGTCGGTGCCGCTCACGACGGGTACGTCGATGACCGCCCGGGACCACCCTTGGCTCTTGTTGCCGATGCGGCTGATCTCGCCGTTGCGGATGTACCAGACGGTGCCGTCCGCGTCGCGCAGCCTGGTCGAGCGCAGCCCGACTGACTCCACGGTCCCGGTGGCCTGTCCGGCGTCGATGACGTCCCCGACTCCGTACTGGTCCTCGAGGATCATGAACATCCCACCGAGGAAATCCTTGATGAGGTTCTGCGCGCCGAAGCCCACCGCCACGCCGAGGATGCCGGCACTGGCCACCACAGGTCCGAGGTTGACGCCGATCTCGGCGAGGATGGTGCTGCCCGCGACGGCGAAGATCGTGAACGAGGCGATGCTGCGTAGGACCGACCCGATGGTGCCGGCCCGCTGGCGCCGCCGCTCGGACAGCAGGGGTGTCGCCTCGACCACCGTGGCGCCGCGGTCCTTGAGCGGCCGGAGCATGACCGGCACGGTGCCTTCGGTGGCCTGACGCACCAGCCGACCGATCGCCCGGTGCAGCACCACCCTCGCGAGAACCGCCAGGACGACGATCAACAGGATGCGCAGGGGAGGCACGGCGTCCCGCCAGCCCTGGGAGTGCACGAACCGGTCCACCCAGCTCGTCACGTCGCTCACGGCAGCTCCAGTCCGGTGTGAGTCGCGAGGAAGGACAGCACGTCCGTGGCCAGGCCCACACTGCGGCTGACCGACCGGGCGCCGTGGCCGACGTCGGCCTCCCGCCGGAGCAGAATCGGCCCGTCTCCGGACGTGGCGTACTGCAGCGCGGCGCACATCTTCCTGGCGTGGAGCGGGTCGACGCGGCTGTCCGCGGAGAACACGGTGAACAGCACCGCCGGGTAGCGCTCACCTTCGCGGACGTGGTGGTAGGGCGAGTAGCCCAACAACCAGGCGAGCTCGGCGGGGTCCGCGGCCGTTCCGTACTCGTCGTTCCACGTGCGGCCGAGACCGGACAACTCGTAGCGCACCATGTCGAGCAGCGGGGCGCTGCACACGACGGCCGCACAGGCCTGGGGGTGCTGGGTGAGCGCAGCGCCGACGAGCAGCCCGCCGTTGCTGCCGCCGTAGATCGCCAGCTGGTCCGGTGTCGTCCAGCCTGACGAGACCAGCCCCTCGGCGCAGGCGGCGAAGTCGTCGAACACGTTCTGCTTGTGCTCGCGCATGCCGGCCCGGTGCCACTGCTCGCCCTCCTCGGAGCCTCCCCGGAGGTTGGCCTCGACCCAGACCCCGCCCGCCTCGACCCAGGCCAACGCCGACGCGGAGTACTCCGGGGTCAGGGCCACGCGGAAACCGCCGTAGCCGTAGAGGACGGTCGGGCGGGGCAGCTCCGGGCGCTCTGTGGGTGACAGGACCGTCGCCCGCACGGTGGTGCCGTCGCGAGAGGTGAACGAGCACTGCTGCACGAACGTCGCCCGTCCGTCCACACCCTGATCCCCGGCGGACAGGTCCTGCCAGACCGACACTTTCTGGGACCGCGTGTCGATCCGGTGGACCCGGGGCGGGGTCCGGGGGTCGGTCCACCCGAACCAGGCGCTGGCGCCTCCCTCGGGCTCAGCGGTCAGGCCGGTAAGGGTGCCCGCGCCGGGAAGGCGGATCGGCATCGGAGGGCCCGCATCGGCCGGGTGCCAGACCAGCTCGGCCAGGGCATGTCGGACCCGGTGCGCCACCAGGCCGCCGTCCACGTGGGCCACCTCGGCGAGCACGGCCTCAGGGTCCTCCGGGAGGACGGTCGACCAGGCACTGGGGCGGGTCGGGTCGGCGGCGCACAGTCGGCCGCGGGGGGCGTCACGGTCGGTGAGCAGCCACAGGCGGCCCTCGCGCACGTAGGCCGTGCAGCAGGCGTCGACGCCTACCTGCACCTCCGCCGGGGGCCCTCCGCTCAGAAGATCGAACAGCCAGACGTCGTCGCGCGGCGCGGTACCGGCGCTGGCGGTCACCAGCAGCCACCTGCCGTCCCTCGACACGCTGCACGTGAAGTAGCTCGTGGGGTCCAGACCCTCACCCCACACGAGCTGGTCCTGTGCTGTGTCGCCACCCACCTGATGCCGCCAGACCCGGCGATGGAAGGCGTCCTCCCCCTCTGGCACATCCTGCGCGGGCAGCCGCCGCACGTAGAAGAACGACTCGCCACCCGGCACCCACGCGACGGGGGAGTAGCGGGTGCGGCCGATGGGTCCGTCGAGCTCCACGCCCGTCTCGACGTCGAGCACGCGCAGCAGCGACTCCTCAGACCCGCCCGAGGACAGCAGATAGGCCAGCTGGTCCCCCTCCCAGGAGGGGAACCAGCCGTCGAGAGTCGTCAGCCCGGTCGGGTCGATCGCCGCCGGGTCGACCAACGGTCGGGCGACACCCTCCCCGTCGCGCCACCACAGGACCGGGTGCTCCGCTCCGGCGGCCCGGCTGGTCCAGAATGCCCGTCCCCGTCGCCACACCGGCGCGGAGGCAGCTCCGGCCCCGGTCAGCACGGTGAGGCGCTGCCGCAACAGTTCCCTGCCGGGAAGCGACATCAGGTGTTCGTCCGTCAGAGCATCCTGAGCGAGCTCCCAGGCCCGGGTGCGCGCGTCCGACGTGTCCTCGAGCCAGCGATAGGGATCGGCAACGGGTCGCCCGTGGAGATGCTCCACCAGATGCAGGCGCTCGGCCGCGGGATACGGCCGGGGCACAGCGGTGGGTGTCGAGGGCATGACCCGACCCTAGGACGACGCCGACGTGGCCACAGGCAGGTGGGGCGCCCGCGGGCAAGCCCGTGGCGGAATGGGGGATCCTCAGGGAGGATCGCCTTTCGAGGAGGAGCCGTGGCCGAGGCGCTGGTGCTGAACGCGACCTACGAGCCGCTGTGCGTGGTGCCCGCCCGCCGGGCCGTGGTCCTCGTCCTCACCGACAAGGCGATCCCGGTGTCCGCCGGCGACGGAGTGATGCACAGCGCCCGGACGGCACTGCCCGTGCCGTGTGTCGTCCGGCTGACCCGCTTCGTCCGGGTCCCGTTCCGGGCCACCGTCCCCCTGACCCGCAAGGCGGTCTTCGCGCGCGACGGGGGGCGCTGCGTGTACTGCGGGGCCGCGGCGACGAGCCTCGACCACGTCGTGCCGCGAAGCCGTGGTGGCCAGCACAGCTGGGACAACGTCGTGTCGGCCTGTGGGCGCTGCAACCACATCAAGGCGGACCGCGTGGTGGCCGAGCTCGGCTGGCGGCTGCGCATGCTGCCCGCCGCACCCAGTGGCGCAGCGTGGCGCGTCGTCGGCGGCCGGCGCCTCGACCCCCGGTGGCGCCCCTACCTCGACCTGCCGTCCGGGCTCGACGAGGTGTGGGA
>JALYIZ010000028.1 GCA_030775505.1 Actinomycetota bacterium
AGGTAGAGGCCACGGACCTCGATGTCGCGCAGCCCGGCGAGCACGACGAGGCGGAGCCGTTCGAGCTCGACCAGCAGCGCCCGCTGGCGAGCCAACGCGACCGGCGCGACGACGTCGGCCGGGAAGCCCGCGAGCAGCCCGCCTACCGCCGCTGACAACGCCTCCAAGGCACGATCCACCACGGGCGCGGACGGGGTGCCGGGCCCTCCCGGTCCGGCGCCGGATGCGCTGGCCGCGTCGGCGGTAGGGACTGCCTCCGACCCGGCCACGGCGGGGTCGCTTTCGGCAAAGGATGAGGTCGAGGACGCTTCGAACATGTGAGCGATTCTCCGCTGCGCCACCGACAAAACCTACGGGTCGTCCACAGCGGCGGACATAGCGTTCTCCGACGGCGAACGTGCGGGTTGGAGCGCCTATTTGCGGAGGAGGTAGCGCTGGACTTTGCCGCTGGGCGTCTTGGGCAGGGCGTCGACGTAGTGCACGGCGCGCGGGTAGGCATGGGCCGCGAACTTGTCCTTGACGAGCTTCTGCAGTTCCTGGGTGAGCTCGGCGGAGCCGGTCCAACTGTCCCGGAGCACGACGAAAGCCTCCAGCGACTCGCCCCGCAGGGCATCCGGCCGCCCCACGACGGCGGCTTCCACCACGGACGGGTGAAGCACCAGCACGCTCTCCACGTCGAAGGGCCCGATGCGGTAGCCGGCCATGATGATCACGTCGTCGTCCCGGGACGAGAAGTAGAAGAAGCCGTCGTCGTCGGCCCGCCCGGCGTCGCCCGTGATGTACCAGCGCCCGTCGCGGGAGAACCGCTCCGCGGTCCGGTCGGGGGCATCCACGTAGCCGTCGAACCAAATGAGCGGGCTTTCCGCGATGTCGATGGCCACCCGTCCGGGCAGGCCGGCGGGTGCCGGCCGGTCCCCGCCGTCGTCCAGCACGGCGGCGCTCCAGCCTGGCAGCGCGAGCCCCATAGAACCCGGACGCACCGGTTGCGCCAGCGAGTCGTGCCAGGCGTTGACGATCACCATCCCGTGCTCGGTCTGGCCGTAGTGGTCCCGCACCGTCACGCCCAGCGCCGCCTCCGACCAGCTGATGACGTCTGGAGTCAGGGGTTCGCCCGCCGACGACGCCCGGCGCAGCCGCAGGCCCGGGGGCCCGCCTGTCGCGTCGGCCCGCAGCGCGCGGTAGACCGTGGGCGCCGCTGCGAAGTTCGTGACACCGAGGCCAGTCATGACCTCGTAGGTCAAAGGAGCGCTGAACCCCCCGTGCAGCAGGACGCTCCTCCTCCCAGCCGCCATCGGTCCGAGTACGGCGTAGTACAAGCCGTAGGCCCAGCCGGGGTCTGCGGCATTCCAGAAGACGTCTGCCTCCGAGACGTCGAGTCCGAACTCGATGTAGGCGTGGAAGGACGCGAGGGCCCTGATGGGCACCGGCACCGCCTTGGGCGTCCCGGTGGTTCCCGAGGTGAACAGGTGAACGAGCTTGCCGTGCCCGCCACCGACGTGGGCGTCGAAGGGAGCCTCTGCACAGCCCTCGACCAGGTCGTCGAAGGAGAGCTCCCCGGCGGGGGCGGCCGCGCCGACCACCACAGTGCGCCAGGCTCGATCGGCCGGCATGTCCTCGCCGGGCTCAAGCTTGTGCCGCTGGTCGGCGTCGACGATCACCACCTTCGCGTCACTGGCGTTCAGGCGAAGCGCGATCGCTGGTGGGGCGAACGCCGTGAACAGCGGGATGTGGACGGCACCGAGGCGCCAGATCCCGAGCAGGGCGACGGGCAGCTCAGCCGACTTGCCCATGAGAACGGCGACGCCGTCGCCTGGCCCGACGCCGAGCTGGTGCAAGGCAGCAGCGAAGGCCCTCGACTGCTGCGTCAGCTCGCCATAGGTGAGGTCGCGGGTGGACAGGTCCGGCTCGACGATCGTGAACGCCACCGCGTCCGGCGGATGCCGGTCGCACAGCAGCTCGGCTGCACATGCGTCGTCATGGTCGTACTGCTCGAGGAGCTCGTGGACTCGCTGGACACCGGGCGTCGTTGTCATGAGGCTCTGCTTCCTGGGCTCAGATCGCTTGCTCGGGTCCGGTGTAGGTGAAGCATGAGCAGCCGTCGGACCACGCCCAGCGCCGGTAAAGGGTGGGGGCGTCGCGCCGGCCGGCGCTCAGGGAGGTCCGTCCGGAGTAGACGTTGACGCCAAAGTAGGAGGTCCCCAATCCCGCCACAGCTCGCGCGATCGCGGCTGCGGATGTCTGGCCTGCCGAGCGGGCCAACAAGGCGGCGTAGAGGAACAGCCCGTCGCAGGTTGTAAACGCCTGCAGATAGTCGTTGTACTGCGCCGGGCGGATGGACTGCGAGGCCAGCAGCGTCAGGCAGCGCTTCTGGCTGGCCGTCCGTGGCGACTGGTGCTGCAGGTCGACGTCCACAGAGGGCATCCAGCCGTAGCCGTGGACGTTGCGGGCCTGGGCTGCCGGGATGTTCGGCTCCAGCGCGGCGCCGTTGGACGTCGACGTCACGATGTACCCCGGCCGGTAGCCCTGGGACTCGGCCGACTGCGCGAAGAGCACAAGGGGGATTCCCTCGGTGAACACCCGGTCGACGCCTGCCTGGCGGAAGCGCAACACGGCCGCCTGTACCTGCGAGGCCGCCGATCCGGCATCCCCGGCCCCGTTGGCGCAGGAGAAGGTCACCCGCGAGGCTTCGTGCAGACCTGCCGAGCGCATGTAGGGCTCGAGGGTGTTCTTCACTGCCCGAGCCTGCTCAGGACACTGGTCGAGAAGGAGGCCCACCTTGCTCTGCTTCGTGACGAAGCCCTCGTTGACCGCACCCTCGAGCTGAAGGCGGTAGCGGCGATCTGCAGACAGGGCGCTCGTGCCGACGAGTCCCGGGTAGCTGCGCAGCGTCTGCTCGTCTCCCACCGTGTAGGCGCCCGAGAGGTGCGGCACACCGGCCTTGGCCAGGCAGCCCTCGAAGGAATCGATGTGTGCAAAGACGTAGCCGACGACGACAGCCACGTGGTTGTCCTGCGTCAGCTTGGCGCAGGCGGCCTGGAAGTCGCTAGACCAGTCGTTGGATGCGGTGTCCGTGTCGGCTGTGACCGGGATGATCCGGTGCCCGTTCAGCCCGCCCTGGGCATTCAACGCCGTGACGAGAGCGCGGAACACCTGGTCCGTCGTGTAGGTCTGCCCGACATTGAGCCCCGCGTTAGCCGCGTTGCCGACATTGGTGTTGACAAAGCCGACCTGGATTGGCGCACCAGGCGTCAACGTCGCTCCGTTGGCGACCGTCCTGGGGGAGGTGGGCGAGGCGCCTGTCCCCGCGCTGCCGGAAGTGCCGGTGGCACCTGCGGCCAGGCTGCCTCCGCCCCCCGGGCCGGTCACGGGGCCGTTGCCGATCGTGCCGCCCCCGGTCGCGCTACCAGCCGCTGCCCCTCCGCCCGTCGTCTGACCCTGACCTGACGACGACAGGCCGTTCACGGAGGCGCCGAGACCTGCACCGGCTACGGCGTCGCCGGCGCGGGTTTGAACCGTCGACCCGCACGCGGTCAGCATGGCGAGGCACACGACCACAGCGGCAACCCGGGATCTGCTCATGCAGACAGCTCCTCGGCCCGGGCGGCGTGGAAGGTGCGGAGTACGTGGGAGCACTGCTCGTGCCAGGCGGCTCCGGAATCCGTCAGGGCGCTCAGCCAGGTCGTGCCGTGCAGGTGACCGATGGAGCGGATCACCGTGACCGGTACGCCGCGCGCCTGAAGCAGGGCCGCATATGCCTCTCCTTGGTCGCGAAGGGGATCGCACTCCGCGACGGTCAACAGCGTTGGGGGAAGCCCGGACAGGTCCCCCGCCAGAGCCGGGGAGGCCCGTGGATCCCTGCGGTCCGCAGGGGACACGTACCAGTCGAGCACGCGCCGGATCTCGTCCAGATCCAAGCCGAAGCCGGTCCCGAACTCCGCGGTCGAGGTGGTCTCGGGGAGTGTCAAGTCGACCGCCGGGACGTCGAGCCACTGGCCGACCAGCGAGGGCCCCCTCTCTCGCGCGAGGAGGGCGACAGCCGCCGCCAGGTTGGCCCCGGCCGACTCGCCGCCGATGGAGAGGGAGGCCCCGTCGATCCCGAGGTGCCGTGCCTGGTGGTGCAGCCACCACAGGGCGCTCAGGACATCGTCCACCGCCGTCGGGAAGCGATGCTCTGGGGCCAGGCGGTACTCGACGGACGCGACCACGAGGCCGGTGGCGGCGGCCATCTCGCGGGCCAGCGCGTCCGCCGTCTCCAGGCTCCCCATCCACCAGCCGCCTCCGTGCACGTGGAGGTGGGCGCCGCGCGTGCCCGGGCCCGGCCGGTAGAGCCGCATAGGCACAGCGCCGTCCTGCGAGGCCACGTGGTGCTCCTCCACGGTGACCGGTGCCCGTGGCGATCGTACGAATGCTCCCGCGGCGATCACGCCGGCGTCAGCCGTGGCCCGAAGGACCGCAGGCTCCTGGGTCAGGTCCACAGCGGGCCCGTTTTTGGCTGCGGCCAGCATGGGCTGGAGCTCGGGGAGAACTGAGGCCACGGTGACTCCACTACGTTCCGGGGATGTTTCACTTACACGAGCCAGTAGCACGGTAGGCTTACTCGTGTCAGTTGTCGAGGGGGGATTCGCGCGATGGCCGTGACAAGTGCCGACGTCGCCCGGCTCGCGGGCGTCTCGCGGGCCACGGTCAGCTATGTGCTCAACGACGCGCCAGGGCAGTCGATCCCGCTGGACACCCGAGAGAGCGTGCGGCAGGCGGCGAGGGAACTCGGGTATCGACCCAATGCCAGCGCGCGCTCGCTTCGCAAGGGACGGGGTGACGCCGTGCTGTTTCCTCTTCCCGGCCTCCAGCGCACTCATGTCGTCAGCCTTCTCGTCGATGACTGCGCCAGCGCACTGAGCCCGTACGGGCTCTCCTTGGTGACTGACTTCGCGCGCTACGAGAGCGCCGACGCGCAGCTCGACGCGTGGACCAGACTTCATCCGGCGGCCGTCATCGACACACTGCTGCGTCACGACGACCCGGTCCTCCCGGCGCTGCGCGGCATCGGCGTACCCGTCCTGTCCTCGGCGCTGGGCGGAGACGCCGGCTGGGAAAGCACGAGCGACGCAGTGGGTCGCGCCTCGCGCCACACGCAGATCGAGCACCTACTCGGCTCCGGAGCGCGCCGGATCGCGGTCGTGCTTCCCGGGTCACTGCCGATAGACCGTCGGATGGAGAAAGACCTCCTCCGCGGCCTACGTACGCACGCGGCCCGCGGCGGGGCCGCCCTCGCCGTGCACCGCCTCGACCTGACCGGCGACGGACTTCGTGGGCTGGTGGACAGCTGGGTCGCGGGAGGGCTACCCGACGGCGTCGCCACCTACGACGACCATCTGGCCATTGCGCTGCTGACCGCCCTCGTCTCGCGTGGCGTCCGTGTCCCCGACGACCTGCGGCTCATCGGTTCGGACGACCTGCCGCTCGCGGCGCTGACCACTCCCTCCCTCACGACCATCCGACCGGACTTCACGCACTACGCGCAGGCAATAGCGATGAGCGTTCTCGCTGCTACGCGCGGGGAGTCGGTGCCGCCCCTCCCTGTCCCGCAGCACCGTCTGGTGCCGAGGGAAACCGCCTGACGCCGCCGGAGAACTCATGCCACTGAGCCGCAAGGTCCGAGCCTTCCTCGCCGTGAGCGCTGCCCTGACGCGCGTCGGGGTACTGCCCGATGCACGCCGCGCTGCGGCTCTGCCGCTCCACAAGCGGCTCAGCCTGCGCCCGCCCTCGTGGGCCGTCGACCCCTGGCCAGACGGCATCACGACCGAGGATGACGTCGTCGGCGACCTGCGGTTGCGCTTCTACACGCCGCTGGGGGCCAACGGCAGCGCTGTCTTGTGGATCCACGGCGGGGGGTGGTCGGTCGGTGGCTTGGCGGGAACGGATCACATCTGTGCCACGGTGGCTGCGGAGACCGGCGCGGTCCTGGTCGCCGTGGAATACCGGCTGGCGCCCCAGTACGGCTTTCCCGCGGCTCTGGACGACTGCTGGACCGCGCTCACGCGTATCCGCGAGAGCGCCGCGGCCCGCGGTCTGGACGTGGCGCGCGTCGGCATCGCCGGTGACAGCGCCGGAGGTGGCCTCGCTGCCGGACTGGCGCTGCGCTGCCGCGACGAGGGCGTTCCTGTGGCTGCCCAGGTTCTCATCTACCCGGCGCTCGACAGCACCCGCAGCACACCGGCAGCTCGCACCTATCCCGGGCCAGGTCTGACGGCAGGCGACCTGGGTGTGTGCTGGGAGCTGTATGCAGGCGACCTGCCCGACGACAGCCGCTACCTGTCTCCGTTGCTCGAGCCTGACCTGTCAGGCCTGCCGCCGACCCTGGTCGTCACGGCCTACTACGACCCGCTCCGGGACGAGGGCCCTGCCTACGCGGGGCGACTGCTCGAAGCGGGCGTTCGCGCTGAGCTCAAGGAGTTCCCCGACTATCTCCACGGCTTCTTGTCCATCCCCCGGCTGTATCAGGGTGTCGACGCAGCCTGGGCGGTGATCTCGGCCTTCCTTCGCGCGGAGCTGGTACCGACGGCCGGTGCCGGGTCGGCGCGGGAACCATAGGGGCGTCCCACGTTTGACGCGACTGCTGCAGTTCTGACCTCGGCGACCCTCCACGTGGACAGCGGCTGACATGACGGGGTGGCGTCAGCCGCCTCGGGCGAAGACCGCCTCCGTCTGGGCCCGGCGCTCGGCCTCCAGGAGCTGGAACCGGCCGTCCCCGAGCCCACGCCCCCCACAGGCCGCCACCGCGTCGCTGAACTGCGCGTACGCGGTCTTGGACGTCCGGACGCACCAGTAGTCCTCCTGGTAACCGAACAGGCCGTCTCCCGCGTACTCCAGAACCGTCAGGCCTGGGAAGTCCATGTGCGTCCCGGCCGGGTCAGGGTGGTAGTACCGGTTACGCATGTTCAGCACCACGCGTGAGCCCTTGATCATGTACCAGTCGAGGACGGCGTGGACATCGGCCCGTGCGGCCATGAGCCCGGTGATCCAGGTGCGGACCGCCTCCCGTCCGTCCATCTCCCCGAACACGTGCTCGATGTAGCGCACATCGGCGGTGAGCCGGTCCGGCCATTCAGCCCAACGTTCCTCAAGACTGCCGACAGTCCAGTGCTGGCGGAAGGCCGCCTCCACCTCACGCTCGTCAACAGCCACGTGACCCCCGATACCTCGCGTGGCTCCCAGGGAACTCCCAGGGAGCGGCCAGACCGCGGCAAGGTTGCCCCGTGAGGGTAACCACATGACCACGACGAAGACCGCCCCCCTCGACGTGTCTGCAGTCCTGCAGCGGGCGGTGGAGGAGGTCGAGAAGGTCGTCGTCGGCCAGCAGCGCATGGTCGAACGCCTCGTCGTCGCCCTGTTGTCCCGGGGCCACTGCCTGCTCGAGGGCGTGCCCGGTGTCGCCAAGAGCCTTGCCGTGGAGACACTCGCCACGGTGGTGGGCGGCTCGTCGGTCCGGCTGCAGTTCACACCGGACCTCGTGCCCTCGGACATCGTCGGCACGCGGGTCTATCGACCGTCCCAGGAGTCCTTCGACGTCGAGCTCGGGCCGGTCTTCGCCAACCTGGTCCTGGCCGACGAGATCAACCGGGCGCCCGCCAAGGTTCAGTCCGCCTTGCTCGAGGTGATGGCCGAGCGGCAGGTGTCGCTCGCCGGTCACACCTACCCCCTCCCGTTGCCCTTCCTCGTCATCGCCACCCAGAACCCGCTGGAGAGCGAGGGTGTCTATCCCCTTCCGGAGGCCCAGCGAGACCGATTCCTGCTCAAGGTCGTCGTCGACCACCCCACGATGGTCGAGGAGCTGGAGATCGTCCGCCGGATGTCCGTGCGCCCGCCCCAGGCGACCGAGGTGCTCACGTTGCGCGAGCTGGTGGCCGGTCAGGAGGCGGCGGACGGCGTATACGTGGACCCCGTCGTGGCCGAGTACGCCGTGCGCCTCGTGATGGCGACCCGGGACCCGGCCGCCTGGGGTGCGCCCGAACTGGCCGACTGGGTCGTCCACGGCGCCTCCCCCCGGGGGAGCCTCGGTCTGGTCCAAGCCGGTCGGGCGCTCGCCCTGTTGCGGCGGCGCGACCACGTGTTACCGGCGGACATCGCCGACCTGGCCCAGGACGTTCTCGCCCATCGGCTGGTGCTCAGCTACGAGGCTCTCGCTGACGAGGTGTCGGCGCGTTCGGTGATCGCGCGGGTGCTCGACGTTGTCGACGCCCCACGGCCGTCCGGTCGCTGATGGCAGCCCCGCCCGTGTCCCGGCAGGACCCGGCAGGTCGCCTTGCATCGGCGCGAGCGGCCCGGCGGCTCAGGCTTGAGGTCGGGCGCCGCCTGGACGGGCTGCTGCACGGCGAACACCTGGGCATCACCCCAGGAGGCGGTCTCGAGGCAGCAGAGGCCCGGATCTATGTTCCCGGCGACGATGTCCGTCGCATCGACTGGACGCTCCTGGCCCGCACGGGGGTGCCGCACCTGCGGGAGCGGGCCCCGGAGCGCGAGATCGAGACGACGCTGCTCATTGACCTGAGTGCCTCGATGTCCTTTGGCACGGTCCGGCAGGAAAAGCGGGAGCTGGCCGTAGCGGTGAGCGCCGGGTTCCTGCACATCGTCGAGGCGGCCGGGGACCGGGCCGGCGCGGTGGTGGTGGGGGCCTCGGTGCGCCGGATCCCCCCGGCGCGAGGCCGCAGTGCTGCCACCGCACTGCTGCACCGCGTGATGTCCGAACCCCGCGTGCTGGGGGAGGGTGCAACGCTGGTCGACGGGCTGCACGCCGTGGCCAACCCGCCACGCCGCCGAGGGCTGGTTGTGGTGGTGACGGACCTGGCGGACGAGGGCTGGGCTCGCCCCCTTCGCAGCCTCGCGCTCCGGCACGAGGTCGTCGTCGTGGAGGTGGTCGACCCGCGCGAGCTCGAGCTGCCCGACGTGGGGCTACTCCGGCTGGTCGACCCGGAGACCGGACGTGAGGTCGAGGTCCCCACCGGGCGCCGCTCGCTGCGGGTGGAGTTCGCGACGCGAGCGGCGCAGCTCCGGGCCCGGAACGCTGCGATGGTCCGCCGGGCGGGTGCAGGGCACCTCGTCGTGCGCACGGACCGGGACTGGGTCACGGACCTCGCGCGGTTCCTCGCCACCCGACGCCGGACCAGGACCGCTGGGCGCACCCCTGCGGCGCGACCGTGACGTTCCAGCACCCCGCCAGGTTGGCCGCCTTGGCGGCAGTCGGCCTGATGCTCGTCGGCTACCTGCTGCTCCACCGACGCAGACGGCCCGGGCTCGTGTTCCCGGCCGTTCCGCTCCTGCTCGGCCTGGTGGCCCGTCGGGCGTGGCGCCGTCATGTCGCCTCCGTCCTGCTCCTCGCGGCACTTGTCCCCCTGACCCTCGCCTTCGCGCGCCCTACCGCGCAGGTCAAGGTGCCCAGGTCGCGAGCGACGATTGTGGTCGCGCTCGACGTGTCGGCCTCGATGCAGGCGACCGACGTGCTGCCGAGCCGGTTGGCCGCCGCGCAGCGGGGGGCGAGCGACTTCGTCCGGCTACTCCCGAAGGGCTTCGATGTCGGCCTGGTCTCCTTCGACGGCGTGGCCAGTCTGGTGGTCTCTCCCCGGGCCGACCACGGTGCCACGACGGCAGCGGTGGCCGGGCTCACGCTCGGTCCGGGAACGGCCATCGGCGATGCCGTCCTGGCGGCTCTCGACGCCGTGCGCGCCGTACCCGTGCCCAGCGGTCAGTCGGCCGCGCCCGCCCGCATCGTCTTGCTGTCGGACGGGGGCAACACGGCGGGCCGCACCCTGGCGGAGGCCGAGGCCGCGGCGGCCGCGGCCCGCGTCCCGGTGAGCACGATCGCCTACGGCACGCCAGGCGGTTACGTCGTCATCCACGGACAGGTGGTCCCAGTGCCCGTTGACGTCGCGGCGCTCGGCGAGCTCGCCCACGCCACGGGCGGACAGGCCTACACGGCGCAATCCGGTGGGGAGCTGGCCAAGGTGTACCGGGACATCGCCCAGCAGGTCGGCTTCACCAGCCAGCCGCGGGACGTCACGGCGGGGGTGGCCGCTGTGGGCGGGCTGCTCTTGATCGCCGCCCTCGGCTGCTCGCTGATCTGGCGGCCACGACTGTGAGCCTGGACGTGCATTTCCTCGCCGCGGAGCGGCTCGCCCTCCTGGCCGGATGGGCGGCCCTGGCTGGTGCGGTCTGGTGGCTCGCCGCGACGCGACGACACACCGCAACCCGTTTCGCCGACCCCGACATGTGGGCCTCGGCCGGGCTCGGGCGTCCCCGGCGGGTGCAGGCGCTGGTCACGGCCTTGCTGTTCGCCGCGGTGGCGACAGGCGTCGTGGCGTCGGCGCGACCGGTCCGGGCGGCCACCCAGGCCGAACGCCGGTCCCTCGTGGTGGTGGCGCTGGACACGTCGAGCTCCATGCTCGCCCCCGACGTGCCGCCGAGCCGGCTCGCTGTCGCGACGTCGGCGGCGGCCGACTTCATCCGCTCGCTGCCCGCCAGCGTGGACGTGGCCGTGTTGACCTACAACGCGACGGTGGCGGTGCTCACGACGGCCACCGCCGACCACGCCCGGGCCGCGGCCGCGCTGACGAACCTGCCCGTGTCCGGTGGCACCGCTCTCGGCGAGGCGATCCGGGCCGGCCTGGCCGTGATCCCCTCGAGCTTCACGTCGGGCCCCACGTCCGCAGCCCGCATGGTGGTGCTGTCGGACGGGGGCAACACCACCGGCCGGGCCGTCGACGACGCGCTCGTCCAGGCGAGGGCCCGTCGGGTGCAGGTGTCCACGATCAGCTACGGCACGTCGGCGGGCTCGGTCACGCTCGGTGGCAAGACGACCGCTGTGCCGGTGGACCCGCAGCAGCTTGCCGCCGTCGCGGCCGGAACCGGGGGGACGGCGTACCGGGCCTCGACGGCAGCCGAGCTGGGTGGGATCTACCGTGGGATCGGCCGCCAGCTCCGTAGGTCGCCCGTGCAGCAGGACCTCACGGTGTGGCTCGTGGGGCTCGCCCTCGTCACTGCCGGTACGGCCGGCGTCATCTCGTTGCTCAGGACAGGGAGGCTCGCATGACCGAGGAACAGCCCCAGCGCCGCGGACCGGTGTTCGAGCCGTACCCCCTTCCCTGGGGGTCCGCCAGACTGACCCGCCACGCGGTGCTCTTGGAGGCGCCGCCGGCTCCAGAACGTCAGCCCCGCACCGCGCCGGATGCCGCCACCTGGTCGCTGCTGTTCGGCACGGTGGCCGTGACCGGCTTCGTCGTGCTCGCTGTCGTCCTGGACCTCGGATTTGTGAAGGGTGCCCTGGCTCCGCTCCTGCTCGGGGCGGCGGCCGTCGCGCTGGGCTACCGCGCGCTGGGAACCGGCTCCGCTTCCTCGGCGGGGCTCCGCCCACCCAAGGCCCTCTGGGGGAGGGCTCTGGGCTACGCGGCCATGACCCTGGGCGGTATCGCGGCGGGTGTCGCACTGGTGGGACCTTCGGCGCCGCCTCCCTCTCCGGCGTCCTTGGACGCGGTGGTCCCCGCTCCGGGGGATCAGGCCCGGCCGGGCGGTGAAGGCCGGCCCGGGCTGCTCGGTCTTCCCAGCACACCGGGTGACCCGGTCGTGGCCGCCCCCACCGCCACGGGAACCCTTTCGGGCACAGTCACCGCCTCCGACGGCACGCCGGTCTCGGGGGCATCGGTCACGGTGACCCGGGCCAGGCCCGGTGACATCAGCGACGCTCCGACCTGCCCGCTGACGAAGACGACGAGCACGCGTCCGGACGGCACGTACTCGCTGACGCTGTGCCAGCTCGGGGACGGCCTGGGTTATGCCGTCCGCGTCGCGCAGGGCAGCCACACGGCGTCGACCCCGCTGGCCTTCGTCAACAGTGGTCGGGTCACCACGTACTCGGTGCGGCTGCCGTGAGCCCGGCGCCGGATCGCTGAAATAGCTAGGCCGTCCGGAACCGTGCGATGGCGCCCCGGAGGTCCCCGGCGAGCTCGTTGAGCTCGGCTGCCGCTGCCGCCGCCTGGCGCGAGCCCACGGCGTACTGACGGGACACGTCGGAGACCTGGTTCATCGCAGCCACCACCTGGTCCGAGGCGCTGCGCTGCTGCTGGGTCGCGATGGAGATCTCCTTGGCGGCAGCCGTGGTCTCGTCGACGATGCCGGAGATCCTCGACAGGGACGACACCGCGCCGCGGGCCAGCTCGACGCCCTGACGCACCTCCTGCGCGCCGTCGGCGGTCGCGGTGATGGCCGCCGTGGTCCCGCGCTGGATGGCGTCGACGATGGCCTGGATCTGACCGGTGGACTCCTGCGCCCGCTCGGCGAGCTTGCGCACCTCAGCGGCCACGACCGCGAAGCCTCGCCCGTGCTCCCCGGCCCGCGCGGCCTCGATCGCCGCGTTGAGGGCAAGCAGGTTGGTCTGGTCGGACAGGTCGTCGATCACCTGCAGGATCCTGGCGATCTGCTTGCTCTGCTCGCCCAGTTCCACCGAGCGGGCGGCGATGTCGTCGACGCGCGCCGCGATGCGGCTCATGGACAGGACCGAGTCCTCCACCGCCTGGCTTCCCTCGTGCACGAGCAGGAGGGTCTTGTCGGCACCCACCGCGACCGCCTCGGCGGTCTGGGCGATGGCGGCCGCCGTCGCAGCGAGCTGGGCGATGGTGCTCGTCGTCTCGCTGACCGCGCTGGACTGCTGCGAGGCACCCGCTGCCGTCTCCTCGGCGGTTGCGAGGAGCTGGGCGGCGCTGCTGGCCAGGTGCTCGCCCCCACCTCGGACCTGGTCGACGAGCGTCCTGAGGTTCCCGACGGTGTTCTGCAGCGAGCTCGACAGCAGCGCGAGCGGCGCAGCGTAGGCCGCGGCGGGGTCGACCTGCAGGTCATGGCCAGGGTCGGCGGTCAGGTCGCCGCTCGCGGTCAGCTGAAGGGAATGGGAGAGCTCCTGGATCCGGTCCTGAAGCGCGTCGCGGTCGCGGCGCGCCGAGTCCCGCAGCCTGGTCATCCCGTCCGTCGCCTCGCCGATGAAGGCTGCTACAGCAAGGAAGAACGGACTGACCAAGAGGAGCATGCCCAGCGTGTTGTCGCGGAAGACGCCCGCCTTGACCGAGCCGAGGACCAGACCCAGCACACAGGCGACGGCGATCAGCGCCGCGAGCGGCCGGGACAGCGTCACCCCCGCGAAGACGAGGATCGGGAAGAAAAGGACCCAGAACGGGCCGAGGATCCCGCCGCCGTAGCTGACGAAGCCCGAGGCGCAGGACACGTTGAGCACGAGAAGCCAGAAGGTGAGGGCCGTGGTGTGCCGGGTCACCCAGGGCGACCGCCGCCGCATGGTCGGGAGCAGGACCAGGCCCAGTGCGGCCAGCACGCCTTCACCGGCGTAGAAGGCCAGCATGTCGAACGACAGCGTGATCGGCGCGCCGATCTGCTGCATGAGCGCCGCGGCACCCAGCGCGAACAGCGAGCAGGCGGCAGCGGCAGCGGCCGCCATGGCGGCAAGGCGGCTCGAGTCGTCCACGTGCACCCCCGGAGACGTCACGATGATGGCTCATCCACCGCGGGAATGCCTACGCCGCCGCGCGGCTGGACGAAGATGCCGGTCGCTTCTGCCAGCACCTCCCCGTCCAGCGTGGACCGGCCCCAGGTCGTCACTTTCCGACCGTCGACCGCGGTCACCCCGGCGGCGTAGTCGATCTGGCGATGGAGCGGTGTCCGGCCGACCAGGCGGACTGAGAGGGTGCCGGTGAACCCGGCGGTCCCCGAAGCTGCCTGGGCGACCCCCATCAGGTCGTCGAATGCCGCGATCACGTAGCCGCCGTGCACCGACCCGGGCGGGCCCTCGTAGGCGTCGCCGTAGACCGCATGGCCCAGGGTCAGGACCCCGTCGAAGGAGATCGACAGGGGAGCGGCAAGGGCGTTGCACCTGCCCGAGAGAGGGCTGCGCTCGAAGAGGCCGGCGTCGCCGCCTGTCCCGTAGAGCCCTCCGCTGGCGCGGACGTCGGGGAGCGCTGACACCGCCGATCTGGCCCGGGCCAGCAGCCCCTCCGCCTCCGCGAGTGCGCGCTCATCGGCGTTCTCGACATCGAGCAGGAGGACGTCGGCGATCAGTGCCCGCAGGTCCGCGGCGAGCGCGTGCTTGCGCATCCGGCGAGCCGAGGCGACCTCGCCCTGCGGGAACCAGTCGCGAACCAACTCACTGGTCATGTGGTCACTCCGGCGAGGAGGCTGCCCAGCTGGTCGAGCTGGAAGCTCGCGCCGCCGAGCGCGAGCTCGATCACCTTGGAGGCCAGGAACCACCGGTGGAGGGGGTAGTCGGTGTCCACTCCCAGCCCGCCGTGGAGGTGGACGGCGGAGGTCAGTACGCGCTCGCCGGCTTCCGCCGCCCAGAACGCGGCGGTGGCCACCTGCTCGTCGGCACCCAGACCGGCGTCGAGGCGGTACAGGGCCTGCCACAGCGTCGACTGCATGGCCTGGACATCGATGAAGCCGTTGCCCAGGCGGACGGCGACAGCCTGGAAGGTCGCCAGCGGCCGGCCGAACTGCTCACGTGTGGAGGTGTGGGCGGCGGCCATGCGCAGGGCTTCCGCCGCGATGCCGAGCTCGGTGGCGCACAGGGCGACCAGGTAGCGCTCAGAGGCGAACCGCAGTGCCTCCCGCCCCCCCGCGAGTACCTCGGTGACTGACGCGCCGTCGAGCTCGACGGTCGCGGCGGGCTCGCCCGAGGAGGTCTGCTCGTCCACAAGCGTCACCCCGGGGGTGTCGCCGTCGAGGACCGCGATCACCACCTCGCCGGTCGGTGTGCTGGCCGGCACGAGGATCGCCGCGGCCTGGCGGGCGAGGGGGACGGCCGGCTTGGCGCCGGTCAACCG
>JALYIZ010000029.1 GCA_030775505.1 Actinomycetota bacterium
CTGCCGGTCCCACCGCCGCCGCCGGTGGCAGAGCTGGTGCCGCTCGTGGCGCCGGCGGCACCCGGCGGGGTTGTGGACTCTCCTGAAGTCAACCCACTCCCATTCTCGTTTCCAGCGGGACCGGCAGCCATCTGCTGGGAGGCCGGGACGGTCGTGCCACAGGCAGCCAGCGCGCACAGCGCTGTCGCTGCGGCGACGAGACGAGTCGTTCTCATGCGGCCGGGCCGGCAGGAGCGCGGTGGAGCATCATCGGGCGGGTCATCGTATCGAGCGTCCCGACGACGCCGATGCCGCTCACCCCGGTCGGCTCGTAGACGGCGCCGGAGGCGCCGCCCTGCCACTCATTCACCCAGACCACGGCGGCCGGCAGTTCCGCGGCCTGAGCCGCGTGCGCGCCGTTGTTGGTGAGCACCGTCGCGGCCAGTCCGTACGCGCTGGCGCGGGCCAGCGCGATGCCCTCGTCGTACGACGACACGGTGCGTACCGCCGCCACGGGTCCGAATGTCTCCTCGTCGTGCAGCCGCATCCCGGGCTCGAGTCCGGTGACGACGACCGGCGGCAGGAACCAGCCAGGCAGTTCCGGTGTCGTCCCGCGCGCAACCACCTGCGCGCCGTTCGCTTCGGCGTCGGCGAGGTGCGCTCGGACATGCTCACGATGCTCGGCTGTCCCGAGCGGCCCGAGCTCGGTGGCGGGATCGAGTGGGTCGCCGACGACGTACCTCTCCGTGGTGGCCGCCAGGGCGTCCACGAACTGCGCGGCGATGGAGTCGTGGACGTAGATGCGTTCCATCGACGTGCAGACCTGGCCGGAGTTCCAGAACGCGCCGTGCGCGACGACCTGCGCCGCCCACAGGGGGTCGACGTCGGCGTCGATGACCACCGGGTCCTTGCCGCCCAGTTCCATCACGACCGGACGGAACCGGTCGGCGAACCGCCGGGCGACCTCACGGCCCGCAGCGACCGAACCGGTGAAGTGACCGATCGCGATATCAGGGTGGTCGCACAGCGCGCGGCCGGTGCTCGCATCACCGGTGACCACGGTGAGCGCACCGGCGGGAAGGTCGAGCAGCTCGACCAGTCGCAGCGCCGACAGCGGGCTGATCTCCGACGGCTTCCACACCACGGCGTTCCCGGCGGCGATCAGCAGCATCAGGCCGCCCAGGGCGACGGGCAGCGGGAAGTTCCACGGGGTGATCAGCGCCGCCGGGCCGCGGGGGAGCCGCCGCACCTCGGTGGTCGCCGGTGTTGTCGCGAGTGAGGTCACGAACGGGTAGTTGATCGCGGCGGTCATGGTGTCTGCGAACTCGGCCAGGAGCGCGTCGACGAGGGGACGTGCGATCGACCATGGCTGACCCATCTCCAGGCACTGCAGGCGGGCCAGCTCATCGCCGGCCGCCCCGGCCCGCTGCACTCCCTCAAGTACGGCGTCCGCGCGATCGGGGGGCGTCATCCGGGGCCAGTCGGCGGCGGCGGCCTTGTCGACCGCATCGGCCACGTCGTCCGCGGAGCCGATCGGCAGCCCAGCGAGTACCTGCGTCGTTGTGGGGTTGATGACCTTGAAGTTCTGGCGCGTCACGATGGCCCCTTGCACCCAAAAACAATATGACCGTATGGTTTGACCATACCGGGCCACCCGCGCGTCCGCAACGGTCCTTGCGCGTTGTGCGCCCCGACCACTCACTGATCGGAGCCTGACCATGGCGGACCCCGACGGCACCGTGGCACAGCGCCAGCTCAGCCGGTGCCTGAGCCTTCTTGTCCGCGGCGCCCCGAGCGCGGCCGAGGTCGAGGCGCTGTTCGGCCCGGAGTTCCTGCAGGCGGTTCCCGCCGCCGCCCTCGCCGACATGCTGGGACGCGAGCTGCCGGTGCGGACAGCCACCCCGCTGTCCGTCGCCACCAAAGGCGAGCACGAGGTCGTCGCCGTCGTGCCCCTGGCGAACGGCACGTCGGTGCGTTTCGCAGCCCGGACCGAGGACGCCGCGCCTTACCGGTTCGTCGCCTTCGACGTCGGTGCGGCCGCGAGCGGCGATGGCCCCCGCATTCCGTGGGAGCAACTGACCGCGGCCGAGCCGTCGCCGACGATCGCCAGTGAGCTCGACGACAAGCTGACCGTCAAGCTGAACGAGCTCGTCGCCGGCCATCGCCGCCAGCACCGGACTCCCGGACTGATCGCGCTCGTCGCCGACGAGGCCGGTCGGCTGCTGTGGTGGCGCGCCGAAGGCGTCGCCCAGCTCGAGCCGCCGCTCCCCCCGTCACCAACGATGGCCGTACGGATCGGGTCAGTAACCAAGACCATGAGCGCGCTCGCCGTCATGCAGCTGGTCGAGGCCGGCCGGGTAGCGCTTCACGCCCCCGTCGCGCGCTACCTGACGTCGGTGCCGATCACCGGGCCGCACGCCACCGACGTCACCGTGTGGCATCTGCTCACCCACACCGGCGGTCTCGCGAGCCGAGCAGGCGCCGACATCGGCGTCGACCAGGGCACTCCGGTTCCGTCACTGGCTTCGTTCTACGACGGCGGCGTCGCCGCCGACCATGCACCCGGACACGACTGGGCCTACTCCAACGACGGCTACGCCCTGCTCGGCCAGCTCGTCGAGGACGTCACCGGACGGCCGTTCCACGAACACATGCTCGCCGCGGTCTTCGATCCACTCGGCATGACGCAGACCAGCGTCCGCCGCGACAGTCGGATACCCGCGCCGCTGTTCCAGGGCCTCGACATCGAGCTCGACGATGTCGTCAGCGCGCCCTACCGCGACATCATCACCGAAGGCGCAGGCTCGGTGTTCTCCACGCCCACCGACATGGCGCGCTACGGCGCGGCCGTGCACGGCCTCGGTACCAACGCCGCCGGTCGCGCGCTGTCCACGGAGATGTTCCAGCAGCTTCTGACGCCGCAAGGCCCCGAACTGCCGCGCCCAGGACTCCAGATGGGCCTGGCCTGGGTCCTCGGTGAGCTCGACGGCGCACCCATGTCCTGGCACAACGGCGGGTGGCCCGGCGCCAACTCCGAACTTCTGGTCCTGCCCAACCAGAAAGGCACCGTGCTCGTCTTCGCCAACACCCTCGCCGACGGACTCGACGAGCTCTGCCTCAACCTCGGCCGTGAACTCGTCCGGGCGGGCTGACCCGGCCGAGCAACAACCGAGCAGTCTGACGCAACGCGTCGACCGTCTCGTCGATAGCCGCGGCGGGCGCAAGGTCGCGCACCAGCGTCAGCCCGCGCAACGCCGACAGGACGACGTTCAGCCGCGCCTGAACCTCGCGGTCCAGCTCCAGACCCAGCGCGGCCGCGATCTGCGCATAAGGCGTCGCGCCGCGGGTGCGCTGCATCAGACGCTCCGCCAGCGCGGGGTCCTGTCGGCCGAGCTGCTGCGCAGCCACAACCACCTCCAATCGCCCCTCGTCGTACTCCTCCCAGACCGCATCCACGACCGACGCAGGATCATCGGACGCACGTATCCGGTCGATCCGGTGCCCCCACGCCTGCGCTTCCTCAGCAAGGACCTGCTCGAGTGCCGCCGTGACGAGATCAGCTTTCGTGCGGAAGTGGTTCTGCACCCCGCCCACCGAGATGCCAGCGCGAGCCGCGATCGCGGCGAACGAGGTCGGCCCCGCGCCCAGCATCAGCTCGCGCGTCGCGGCCAAGATCCGGCCCCGCGTCGCCTCCGCTTTCGACAGCTGCTTCGCGACGGTCATGGGCAGCAGTGTTGCGGATGCCGCAAAGACGCAGCGGCAGTCCGGGCGACACAGGCCACCACCGGTCGCACTCAGATGATCAACAACCCTCGCCCGCGGCATCCCAAGGTTCCGATTCAGCACGGCGAAGTTGGTTGCATCAAGGGACGACAACCCCCGGTGCAGAGATACGACCCGGTGGCCGCCCCACTTGAAGTGTCGGTGGCAAGCGCAACGCGCGATCTGCGGAAGAGTCAACGACGAGTCCTAACGGCTTTACCCACGTGAGCGAAGCGGCGCTTCTGCACGGCCGAGCACGCCGGTCCGCGTTCCGCGGATGAGCGGATGTCGTTGCGACGCGAGGCCGTGCACGCGAGATGTAGACCGGCGATGCGCCGTCGGCGCCAACGGAGCGTGGCGTCCAATGTTGTGAGGTCGGCTTGACCTTGACGCAGCGTCAAGGCCGCACGCTCGGGTCATGAACACGACGGAAGCCATTGAGATAGCGGGTCTCACGAAGTCCTTCGGTGACAAGGCGGTGCTGTTGGGGGTGGACCTGAGTGTGCCGGCAGGCAGCATCTACGCGCTGCTGGGTTCCAACGGCGCTGGCAAGACCACCGTTATCAAGATCCTTTCTACGCTCCTCACGGCCGACGGTGGCAGGGCATCAGTCGCCGGGTATGAGGTCGCCGACGAGCCTGCAAGAGTGCGCGAGTCGATCAGTCTGACCGGTCAATTCGCCGCCGTCGACGAGATCCTCACGGGCCGGGAGAACCTCGTCCTTGTCGCCGAGTTGCGGCACCTGTCCGGGCCCGGCGACATCGCCGACGCCTTGCTCGCGCGGTTCGACCTCATCGACGCCGGTGGGCGCAGGGTTGCGACGTACTCCGGCGGTATGCGGCGCCGGCTCGACATCGCCATGAGTCTGGTGGGCAACCCTTCGGTTCTCTTCCTCGACGAGCCGACCACGGGGCTCGATCCGCAGTCCCGGATTGAGGTCTGGCGGACCGTGCGTGAGCTCGCCGGTCAGGGCACCACGGTGCTGTTGACCACGCAGTACCTCGACGAGGCCGAACAGCTCGCCGACGGGATCGCGATTCTGCACGACGGCAGGATCATCGCCGACGGGACCCTTGCCGAGCTCAAGGCGATGTTGCCCCCCGCAAAGGTCGAGTACGTCGAGAAGCAGCACTCGCTTGAAGACGTCTTCCTCGCCATCGTCGGACGCGGTTCGCCCCGCCACCCCCTTCGAGTGGGGACCGACGGATGACGACGCCGACCGGCCGGTTCCTCGGCGACACCCTCGTCCTGACCAAGCGCTCCATGCGGCACATCCTGCGCAGCCCGGACACGATCATCACCACAGCTATCACGCCGGTGGCTTTGCTGCTGTTGTTCGTCTACGTCTTCGGCGGCGCCATCAACCTTGGCCGCAACCCGGACCAGAAGTACGTCGACTATCTACTTCCGGGAATTCTGCTGATCACGGTCGCCTCCGGCGTCGCCTACACGTCCTACCGGCTGTTTCTCGACCTCCAGGCCGGCATCTTCGAACGTTTCCAGTCGATGCCGATCGCCAGGTCGGCAACGCTGTGGGCGCACGTGCTGACCTCCCTGGTGGCCAACCTCATCTCCCTGACGCTCGTCGTTCTCGTGGCCTTGCTCATGGGGTTCCGGTCTGCGGCGGGCCCACTGGCCTGGCTCGGCGTGCTTGGCATCCTGGTGCTCTTCACCCTGACGCTGACCTGGCTCGCGGTCATCGCCGGCCTCTTCGCAAAGTCCACCGACGGCGCTGGGGGCTTCGCCTACCCCCTGCTGTTCCTGCCGTTCCTGAGCTCGGCGTTCGTGCCGACCGGTGGCATGCCCGGGCCGGTGCGCTGGTTCGCCGAGCACCAGCCGGTCACCTCCATCGTGGAGACGCTGCGCAACCTGTACGCCGAACAGCCGCTCGGCACCCACGTCTGGACCGCACTCGGATGGTGCTCGGGTCTGCTGGTCCTCGCCTACGCCCTGGCGATGCGGACCTACCGCCGCAGAATGAGCGCGTGTTGACCATCAGCCAGCTCGCGGCGTACGCCGGTGTGACCGTGCGCGCAGTCCGCCACTACCACGCCAAGGGGCTGCTGCCCGAGCCGGAGCGTGACCACTCCGGCTACCGCCGGTACGACGCTGCCGCCGTGGTCGAGCTGATCAGGATCCGCACGCTGGCGGACGCCGGTGTCCCGCTGTCGCGTGTGCGCGAGCTGCTGGCAGCCGACGACGCGGCCTTCTCCGCCGCGGTCGAGGGCATTGACCGTCGCCTGCGTGCCGAGATCAGGGACCGACAGCGGAACCGGGAGCGGATTGCGTTGCTCGCCGCCGGCGACAGTCTTGCGCTGCCACCGGAAGCCGTTCGCTACCTCGAGCGCCTGCGGGCGGTGGGTGTCTCGGAGGAAATGGTCGACGCCGAGCGGGACGCCTGGATCCTCGTTGCCGCCCAGCTGCCAGAGCGGATGCCGTTCTACATGCAGGTGAAGAGCCAGCAGCTCGATGACCCACGCGTCCGCGAGCTCTACCGCGACCTCATTGAAGTAACCCGATGGGCGCAAGAGGATCCCCGGCTCGACGACCTTGCGGATCGCCTCGTCGCCGAGTTCGAGGCCGTCCCGGAGGACGCATTGACCGGCGGCTACCTACCCGACGACCTCGCAGCCCTGCTCGACGCAGTCTTCCTCCATAGGGTTCGTGGTGCCCGCCGCATACTGCGCCGGCTTGAACACCATGGCTGGACCGGCTGGACCAACATCCGCCGAGCACCGCTCGCCCCATGACAGCCCGGGCTCGAGGGCATCCTCCCGCCTTGCGCGTAGTGGATCGACTAATTGCCGCAAGTTGGAGCCGCGCTCAGCGCGGCAGATGACTGCGTTCCGAAGGTCGCGTAACGGCGCTTCCGGGCGGGCGGAACGAGAGGTGACGGTCCCGCTTCCTCATGCGGGAACGCAGGCGGGCTAAGCGCGGCACCTGCCAAGCCTGGGCCGCCCGTCGTCAGGCTTCGCAGTGCGCCTTGAGGCCACGGGCTTCCATCGACAGGTACCTGCGGGTCAGGCCGGAGGTGAGCAGGCCGACCACCGCGGCAAGCGGGCCGCGCTGGTCGATGGATAAAACGACCGTGGTCGTTCGTGGCCCAGTTGCACGGCACCGGTGGTCCGCGGTCGTGCGTACCCCACCGCGGCTCGCGCGCCAGGTAAAGGCGACCTCCGGCGTGAGCTCGGTGACCTCCCAGACAGTGGCGGGGATCCGGGGCTGCTCGAGACGCACCCTGGCACCCACGGCCAGCTCCCCGGAACCGAGCGGCTCGGCCTTGCGTACCGACTGCGTCCACGTCGGCCACTGCCGGACGTCGGTGAGGACCCGCCACACCTCCGCGGCAGCGGCATTGATATGGACTGTGGTCTCGACGTACATGACGGAGCCTCCTCGCGACCCGCCCAAAAACATGATGACCCGGTCCTCAGCTTTGTAGCACCGCAAGGATGACGTCCGACGGTGGCGGGACGTCCGTCACGGCTCCTCTGGACGGGCCGGACTCCATGTTGCACTCAACGGCAGTAGCGGATGTTGGGCCGCCCCGTTGGCGGCGGCACACGTGCGGGCATGAACTGTCGCCTCGGCAACCACTCGCCGAAGGCGTCCCGCAGCTGCTCGCTCGCCGCCGACTATCGCGCTGTTGCACCCTGCGCGGCGTACATCTCAAGTTGGATGTTGTTCGGGTCGCGGAAAGCGAGGAGAGCCGATCCCGTGGTTGGTGTCAGTTTGATCCCAGCGTGCTCCACGCCGGCATCGGTCAGACGCTCCGCCCAGGCCTGCAACTCGTCCTGGTCGGTCACCGCGAACGCAAGGTGGTCGAGTCCCGTGCGCCGCTCGCTGAAGGGGACGTCGGCATCGGGGTCACGATGCCTTGTCAGCCCCAGGACGACGCCGGACGGGTGCCGTAGGAGTCGGCGTTCAAAATCTTCGGTGTCGAACGGGAACAGGGGGGAGAAGCCGAGTACGTCCTCGTACCAGCGCGCCGATGCCTCCAAGTCGGCCACGTTCAGGGCCACATGGTGGACACCGGTGAAGGATGGAGTCGGCATTCCTGCTCCGTTCTGAACTGTCGGGTGGGACTCGCGACCACTCACTTCACTAGAGTTAACTCTAGTTCGTACACTAGATGCTGTGGCAGGGTCAACGGAGCGTCGCCGGCAGGCGATACAGACACGTCAGCGGATCCGAGATGCCGCGCGAGACCTCTTTGTCGCCGACGGCTATACCGCCGCCACGATCACGAACATCGCCCGGAGAGCAGCGGTCGCACCACAGACCGTGTACTTCACCTACCGTTCCAAGGCTGGCCTGCTTTCGGCCGTCATCGACGCCGAGATCGTCGGCGATCACGCCCAAGTGCCGCTGCTCGACCGGCCGGCTGCGACACGTGTCGCGGCCCTTACCGACCCAGCTCAGCGGCTGCGCAGCGCGGTGTCGTTGCTGTGTGACGTCACCGAACGGGTCGCGCCGGTCTACGAGCTCGCGCGGGGCGGCTCGAGCGACCCCGAGGTTCGGGCGCTGCTGGACCGACACGAGCAACAGCGTCGGCAGACGCACCGCGTTCTCGTCGGGCTACTCGCCGACAACCTGCGAACCGGACTGGGCCTGGAGGAGGCCAGCGACCGGTTGTACGCGCTGGTCAGCCACGAGATGTACTGGCTACTTGTCGAACGCTGTGGCTGGACGAAAGCGCGGTGGCGCCGGCTCGCTCAGGAAGAAGCCCACCGCCAACTGCTCCCAGCGGACTAGCCGCGCAGAGTGCCGCATGTACGTGCGTCCAGCGGAGCACGCTACGCCGCAGACGAGGAGGCCGCGGCAGGTTGAACGCGCGCCTCCGAGCAAGCCGCCGAGCACGCCCGCCGAGCACGCCGCCGAGCGCGAGGCCTCGCGGTCACGGCATGGCTGACGTGCAGCGGGCATCTCATTTGCCCTTGGTCCTAGATCTTGGGGGCGCGTCGGGTTCGTGGCCGCTGCCGCCATCCGCCATCTACGGCCGCCCTTGTGTAGCACCGGGCTTGACGGCGATGCGAACTATGTGCAGTCTACCTAACTATGTCAGTCATTTTGGGTAGGGATCGTCGGGCGGAGCGCTTCGCTGCCACCCGGCAGGAGATCCTGGCGGCCGCCTGGGAGCTCAGCCGCGCAGAGGGGCTGGTGGCGATCACGATGCGGGATCTGGGTGCACGCGTGGGCATGCGGGCGCAGTCGCTGTACGCCTATTTTCCGTCCAAGCACGCCATCTACGACGCCATGTTCGCCGCCGCGAACCGTGAGCTGCTGGCTCGCATACAGGCTCTGGACGAGACCGACCCGGTCAGGCGTCTGCGGGCGCACGCGCGCGTCTTCGTCCAGTTCTGCGTCGAGGATCCGGTGCGCCATCAGCTTCTCTTCCAGCGGACCATTCCCGGCTTCGAGCCGAGCGCGGAGTCCTACGCGCTGGCGGTCGAAGGCCTGGCACTGACCCGTGCGGGCGTTGCGTCGTGCGGTGTCAAAGGGCCTCGGGCGTTCGATGTGTGGACGGCGCTACTGAGCGGCCTGGCCGCGCAGCAGAACGCGAACGATCCTGGCGGCCGCCGTTGGGTGCGGCTGATCGACGAGACCACCGACATGTACCTGGAGCGCTACCGGACACCTAGAGCAAGGAGCTGACAAACATGACCGTGGTACATGTGGAAGACATCCCCGCCCTCGGACACGAGGAGGCGATGGACCTGGCTGATGCCGATTACGACCGGATGCTCAGCCTGGTCGATGGGCTCGAGGGCCCGGACTGGACGCAACCCACCGACTGCGCAGGCTGGGACGTCAAGGCCATGCTCGGGCACCTGCTCGGGATGCTCGAACTCCAAGCGGATCCCGAAGACCGGATGCGGCAACTCAAGCTGGCCACCGAAGAAGCAGAGCAGAGCGGCCGGCTACGCCTGGACGCCCTCACGGCGCTGCAGGTCCGCGAGCACGCCCAGCTCAGCATCGACGAGGTCCGCGCCGAGCTGCATGTCGCGGCTCCTCGCGGCCTGGCGGCCCGACGCGCCATGCCGGCTGAGTTCCGGGCCACCCCCTACGACCCCCAGCTGCCCGGCTTCTCGGGCTGGACCTTCGGCTACCTGTTCGACGTCATCCACACCCGCGACCCATGGCTGCACCGCATCGACATCACCCGCGCCACCGGACACGAGCTCGACCTCAGCGCTTCCCACGACGGCCGCATCGTGGCCGACGTCGTCGCAGAGTGGTCCCGCGCCCACGCTCAGCCGTTCTCCCTCGAGCTCACCGGACCGGCCGGCGGCAGCTTCATCGGCCAGGGCGGCGGCCCCATCATGACCTTGGACGCGGTCGAGTTCTGCCGCACCCTATCCGGCCGGACGCGCGGCACCGGACTACTCGAAACGCACGTCGTCTTCTAACCCGCCATCTGTGCGGCTCGAGCAGAGGAACACATCGTGAACAGCTTCCGGGTCGGGAACGACATCACTGTGCTCAACGACCACCTGGAAATTCCCGGCATGGGGCACCTACCTATCAACGCCTTCGTCCTGCACGCCCGACAACCGGTCGTCGTGGACACCGGCGTAGGCCTGCCCGACCGAGACTTCCTGTCGCACTTGGGCGGCGTCATCAACCCAGCGGACGTCCGGTGGATCTGGCTCACCCACCCCGACCGGGACCACACCGGAGGGCTATTTGAACTGCTGGACGCGGCACCCGAGGCCAAGATCGTCACGACGTTCCTGGCGGTCGGCATCATGTCCACCGAACGACCGTTGCCACTCCACCGCTGCCACTTACTTAACCCCGGGCAACAGCTCGATGTCGGCGACCGCACCCTCACCGCATTCAGGCCACCCCTGTTCGACAGCCCCGCCACAGTTGGGTTCTACGACGACCGAAGCCGCGCCTGCTTCAGCTCCGACTGCTTCGGCGGCCCGATGCCCACCGCCGAACTAGCTGCCAGCCCCGACGTCCGGGAGCTGCCCGCCGACCAGCTACGGCAGGCGCAGCTGCTCTGGGCCGCCGTTGACAGCCCCTGGGTGCACAACGTCACGGGGCCCGGCTACACCAGCAGCATCGAAACACTCGAAGCCTTCAACGCCGACACCACCCTCAGCACCCACCTCCCACCGGCGTCAGGCATCGCCGGGCAGCTGTCCGGCATGCTGCGCGCCGCTCCGGAAGCCGCCCCGTTCGTCGGCCCCGACCAGCAAGCACTCCAACACATGCTCGCAGGCTTCCAACCTGCAGCCACCCGAGCCTGAGCCCCTGGAAACGCCGGGGAAAGTCCCGCGTTCGTCGATCGCGCGAGGCCGGCAACCACGGAACCTGCCCGGCGACCGACCAGAACAGAGCCACCGCCGACACAGGGGAACGGGAGGCGCTTGGCCAGCCGTTCAGTGGTCATCCGCAGATCAAATGAGCGGTACCCGTCGGTCGTGGACGGCGTCCATAAGACCGGTTCTGGCATGAGCGGAAGCCATATGTGGAGTCTCCCTCGCGGCGCAGCCGTGGGCCGTGGCCCCGATGGTCGCCGCGGTCGCTCCAGCCATCCTGTAGCGGGAGGTCCTTGGGGAGGACCTGAGCGGTTCATCGTTGTGACGGGATCCCGCCGCCGCAGCCGAAGCGCGGTCCCGCCGCTCGGACACCCGTGAGCTATCGACGTTCGGCGGGAGCGCGGTAGGCCTGGACGCGAATACGTTGGTCATGCCCGGCTGCGTGACGACACGGAAGTCCGCCCCTGCCCCGTGGCGAGTTCTGCAGACGAGTGTTGCTCTTACGGATTTGGTTCCTCTGCCAGGTGGCGGATCCTGCGATCGGTCTTAGCGCTGGTGAGCGACGTAGACGTCTGTGCCGAGGCCGGCTGCTGAGACGGGTTCTTGGTTCAGCGCGGTGTAGGCGACGTACAGCTTGTTGGTCGGGCCGAAGGTCGCTTCGAAGAAGTCACCCTTCGGGTTGCCGTTGGCGGGGGCGAGCGGCACGTCGCCGATCTGCCCGGTGCTGATGGTTCCGGTGGGTCCGACGACGTCTGCGTGGACGTACCAGGGTGTGGCCGCGTCGCGCTGCGCGTAGTAGGCCGCGGCGACAGCTCCGTTCGGCGCGACAGCCAGCCAGGCGAAGGGAATGTGGTCTCCCACGGTGGGCAGCAGGCGTTCACGCATGGTCTGTCCGAGCCGGCCGCTGAACAGCCGGAGTGCTCCTGTCGTGCCCTTGGCCGTGGTCAAGGTGTCGCCGACCAGGACGTGCACGGTGCCGTCGCTGGCGACCTTGATCGACGGCCAAGTGGCGCTCTGGTAGTGCCCGATGACCTGTCGGGACCAGCTGAGGCCGGCGTTGGTGGTGGTGAACAGCCGAACCGCGTGGTCGTAGGCCTGATCGGGTGTGTTCACGTCATTGTCGATGCAGGCGACGTAGAACGTGCGGCTGCCGGGGCGTGGGTCGGCGGCTGGGTAGCACCAGCCGGAGTCCTTCAACGTCACACCTTGGGTCGGGAAGGTGTGGCCGCGATCGTGGGAGACGTAGGCGGTGAATCGACCGGGACCCGAGCCGCCGCCGTCAGCGGAGGCAGATGCCGCGTTGACCGGGGACGCCCCGGCGTTGGCGATGTAAAGGACATCGCCGGCGGCGTTCGCAGCGACCCAGGGCCGATCGTCGACCGGTTGGGCTGTCCCGATGGCCGGCCGAGCGTCCTCGAGGACCTGCTTGCCGAGTCCGGTGATGTGCCAGCGAGCGAAGGTCACGTCGGTGACGTTGGTGTCGACCATGTAGAGGTGGTCCGCGCCGTCGAGCGCGATCTCACCCTCGTCACCGAAGTTCATGACATAGGACTGGTCCGGCGTCAGATCATGAAAGTGCCGCCCGTCCGAGGACGTCCACAGGAACGAGGCGGTTCGCACGCCGGTCCCGGTCAGGCTGTCGGGTGCGACGACGTTGATCTGACGCTGCTTGTGGGCGGTCACGTACACGTTGCCGTACCGGTCCACCACGATGGACGGCTCGAAGCCACCCAGGTTCGGCTGGGTTAGCCGCACCGAGGGCGCGAAGGTCAGCCGCGCTGGGGCGGGCGCGGCCTGCGCCAGACCGGACACCACGGCGAGAGCAAGCACCAGGCCGCCGCCGAACGCACGCCGCTGAGCACGAGCCGCCATCCGCATGGCGACTCGTTCGACGTCAGGTAGACCATTCCTGCGCGTTACTCGGGACGACCAGGGCCGCGGCGACCTGGTTGTTCAGTCGGGCCTCGTCCCGGCGTCGACCCCGACGCCCGCACGTCGCTGGTCCTCTCCGTCCTCGAGCGACTGCCCGTCGTCGTCGCTTACCGTCTTCCCTTCTTATCTGCTCCTCCTCCTGCCGCCCCTTCTTCTCTGCTCCTCCTCCGCCGCCCCCTTCTTCCTTCCTCTGCCCTCCGCTCCTCTCCTTTCCGTCACCCCCAACCCCCAAGATCATCTCTTTTGCACACCCCGGTATCGGGATACGACGCTGCGCGCCGGGCAGTTTGTGCGCCCGCGGCCGGGTCAGCTCGGGGGCGGCTGGAGCCGGTAGAGGCTGGCGGTGAGCTCGGCCAGGGCGTAGCCGCGTAGCGGCGGGAAGCCGTGCCGGTTCAGCACGGCGGAGATGTCCTCGAGGACGGCCAACG
Organism: Actinomycetota bacterium; assembly: GCA_030775505.1. The sequence goes on from JALYIZ010000029.1 coordinate 13,373, forward strand.
TGAGTGGCTCTGACGCCGGCGGACGTGGCGTACTGCGGTAGGAGTCGTCGAACATGCCGTCGTCGCACACGCGGCTCAGACTGCGCCTGGCGATGCCTGGTGTCGGGCTCCGTAGCGCATCTGTGCATGTTGACGGCGGTGAGCGTTTGTCGCTGCCGACGGCTGCGATTCCACCCGGTTGACGCTCCAGCGAACCCGGCGCACTCCAGTACGGCCGTGGGTACGCGCGTGGGTACGCCGGTGGGTACGCCCCGCGCGGACGGTCGCTGTCATGACGGTCGTTGTGCGCCCGGTCCGGGCCGGGTTGTGCGCCTCGTGTGCGGGTGTTGTGCGCCCGCCGGCGACCCAGATCCGGTGTTGTGCGCTTTGTGTGCACCTGTCGGTGACCGTCGCAAGCATGAGCGCCGACGTCCTCGCCGCCGCCCGTGCCGCGTGTCGAGCCGGGGGCGGGCGGTGATCAGCGTGCAGCCGTTGGCCGGCGGGGGTGGGGCGGCCCGGTATTACCTGGAGCATGAGGCTGGCTGTGAGCATGAGCCGCCCGGCCGCGACGGGCTGGGCTACTACGTCAATGACCACGACGAACCGGGCCGGTGGCTGGGCCGCGGCGCCGCCGCGCTCGGTCTGTCCGGCCCGCTCGGTGCCGACGGCGCCGGGGTGCTGCGTGAGCTGTTGGACGGGCGGATCGGCGATCAGCAGCTGGCCCGGCCCGTCGTGCGGCATCTCGAGAATGGCCGGGCGGTCGATGTGCGCCGGTGCGGGTTCGACCTGACCTTCAGCGCCCCGAAGTCGGTCAGCGTGCTGTGGGCTTTGGGTGATGGGCATGTCGCCGAGCAGGTTCGGCAGGCGCATGCCGCCGCGGCCGAGGATGCCCTCGGGTTGCTTGAGCAGCTCGCGGCGCGGGCTGCCAGGGGGCATCAGGGCGATGGGATGCGGGCGCCGCGGATCGCGACCAGCGGGGTGATCGCGGCCGGGTTCGAGCACACCACCAGTCGCGCCGCCGACCCGCAGCTGCACACCCACGTCGTGCTGATAAATCTGGCGCAGGGGGTGGATGGGCGGTGGTCGGCGTTGGATTCCCGGACGTTGCATCGGCAGGCGACCACGGCCAGTCATCTGTATCAGCATGTGTTGCGGGCGGAGCTGACCGGCCGGCTCGGCGTGGGCTGGACCGAGGTGCAGCGCGGCATCGCCGAGATCGACGGCATCCCGCTGTCGGTGCGCCGGGCGTTCTCCACCCGCCGGCGGCAGATCGAGAACCAGCTGGCCCACACCAGCACGCGCACCAACAACGACGGCGAGCCGGGCCGGGCACCGCGGGGGAGGGCTGCGCAGCTGGCCGCGCGGGTGGCGTGCCTGGCGACCCGTCCGACCAAGCGGCACGAGGAGCCCCAGACGGCGCGGCAGCGGTGGGC
>JALYIZ010000030.1:0-2228 GCA_030775505.1 Actinomycetota bacterium
CCTCCGCAGCGCGCCACGGGCCGCCGGTCACCAGGTCGGCGGCCCCGGCCGCCTGGTGGCTGTACCGCCCTGCGTGGATGGCCCCACCGGTCCCGCTGAGCCTGCCGCCCACGCGACCACGACTGTTACAGTCGCGCCGGACGGGGCCCGCTCCTGTCGCCATCTTCCACTGCCCACGTCCTCGTTGAGGCCGCGGCCGACCCGCACCCCGGCGACTGGCGCCGGGATGGACGCCAGGAGGAACCGTGCTCACCGCCTTCGGCCGGGCCTTCAAGACGCCCGACCTGCGTAGGAAGCTGCTGTTCACCCTCGCGATGATCGGCGTGTACCGCGCCGGTTCACTGGTGCCCGGACCGGGCGTGTCCTATGTGGCGATCCAGCACTGCCTCAAGGCCGTCCAGGGCAACTCCCTCTACGGGCTGGTCAACCTGTTCAGCGGCGGGGCGCTGCTCCAGCTGAGCGTGTTCGCGCTCGGGATCATGCCCTACATCACCAGCTCCATCATCGTGCAGCTGCTGATCGTGGTGATCCCCCGGCTGGAGACGCTCAAGGAGGAAGGCCAGTCCGGTCAGGCGAAGCTCACCCAGTACACGCGCTACCTGACCGTCGCCCTTGCCGTGCTGCAGTCCACGGGCATCGTTGCCCTGGCCCGGTCGGGCCGGTTGTTCCAGGGATGCACCGAGCAGATCATCCCGGACCCGAGCATCGTCCGGATCGGGGTCCTGGTTCTCACCTTGACCTCCGGAACCGCCGTGATCATGTGGCTCGGGGAGCTCGTCACCGACCGCGGCATCGGCAACGGCATGTCCGTCCTGATCTTCACGTCGATCATCAGCTCGATGCCCGCCGCCGCCTACCGGATGGTCCAGCAGCCCAACGGCGGGTTCATCCTGTTCGCCATCGCGGTGCTGTCCGTCGTGGTGATCACTTTGGTGGTCTTCGTCGAGCAGGCCCAACGGCGGATCCCGGTGCAGTACGCGAAGCGCATGATCGGCCGCCGGATGTACGGGGGCACGTCCACCTACATCCCGCTCAAGGTCAACCAGGCCGGCGTCATCCCGGTCATCTTCGCCTCGTCGCTGCTCTATCTCCCCCAGCTGCTGGCCCAGGTCTTCGGCAGCAACCAGACCCTCGGCACGTTCGTGAGCCGCTACCTCACCAAGGGCGACCATCCGCTCTACCTGCTGAGCTACTTCGGGTTGATTGTGTTTTTCACGTACTTCTACGTCGCCATCACGTTCAATCCGGTCGAGGTCAGCGACAACATGAAGAAGTACGGCGGCTTCGTGCCTGGGATCCGGCCCGGACGCGCGACGGCTGAGTACCTCGACTACATCCTGTCTCGCATCACCAGCTTTGGTGCTCTCTACCTCGGTCTGGTCGCCGTCCTGCCCTACCTGCTGTTCAGCCTGACCGCCGGCTCCAACCGCTTCCCGTTCGGAGGGACCGCCGTGCTGATCGTGGTCGGTGTCGGTCTCGAGACCGTCAAGCAGGTCGAGAGCCAGCTGATGCTGCGCAACTACGAAGGCTTCCTGCGCTAGTGCGCCTCGTCCTGGTGGGGCCACCCGGAGCGGGCAAGGGGACGCAGGCGCAGTTCGTGGCGGAGCACACGGGCGTGCCCAAGATCTCCACGGGCGACATCTTCCGCGCCAACGTCAGCGCCGGCACGCCTCTGGGCCTGCGGGCGAAGGCCTACATGGACCGGGGCGACCTGGTCCCGGACGACGTGACGATCGACATGGTCCGTGACCGGCTCCGCGAGGCGGACGCGCTCGAGGGGTTCCTGCTCGACGGCTTCCCGCGCACGGTCCCCCAGGCCCAGACGCTCGACGACATCCTGCGCGAGACGGCGGACACCAAGCTCGACGTCGTTCTGGAGCTCGTCGTCGACTCCGACGAGGTCATCAGACGCCTGTCCGGCCGGCGTACCTGCCGGACCTGTAACCACATCTGGCACGTGGACTTCGACCCCCCCCGGACCGAGGGGGTGTGTGACATCGACGGTGGCGAGCTCTACCAGCGCGACGACGACCTGCCAGAGACGATCAAGAACCGGCTCGAGGTCTACGAAGAGCAGACGGCCCCCCTCGTCGCCTACTACGCCAACCGTGGAGTGCTCATCGGGATCGACGCGACCGGACCGGTGGACGACGTGACCCAGCGGGCCATCGACGCCCTGCGGCCACTTCGGCGCGACGAGAAATGAGGTCGCGCCGGGCCCGCGGGGT
>JALYIZ010000030.1:2238-14714 GCA_030775505.1 Actinomycetota bacterium
TACCTTGGGGGCATTGTAGGCGTTGGGGCATTTTGGGGGTTATTTTAATTTTGGTGGGGCCGGGCCCGCGGGGTCACGGTGAAGACCCAGGCGCAGCTTGAGCTGATGCGGGCGGCGGGGCTCGTCGTCGCGCGCACCCTGGCACTGCTCGCCGATGCCGCCCGGCCAGGCGTGACGACCGGGGACCTGGACAGGCTGGCCGAGGAGGCCATTCGGGCGGAGGGGGCGGTGCCCTCCTTCCTCGGCTACCACGGCTTCCCGGGCTCGATCTGCGCCTCGGTCAACCACGAGGTCGTGCATGGCATCCCCTCCGCCGGCCGGGTGCTGCAGACCGGTGACCTCCTGTCGGTCGACTGCGGCGCCATCCTCGACGGCTGGCACGGTGACGCGGCGGTCACCGTGGCCGTCGGGGAGGTCGACCTGGCAGCAACTCGCCTGTCCGCGGTGACGGAGCAGGCCTTGTGGGCGGGCCTGGCCGCGGTCCGCCCCGGTGGCCGGCTGTCCGACATCGGCGCGGCTGTCGAGCACGTCATCCGGCCGCACGGCTACGGTCTCGTGGAGAACTACACCGGGCACGGCATCGGGCGCCAGATGCACGAGGCGCCCTATGTCCCCAACGTGGCCCCGCTCGGTCCGGGCCGGGGGATGGTGCTGGAGCCCGGCGTCGTCCTGGCGGTGGAGCCCATGGCCACCCTGGGTTCGCCCGAGGTGCGCGAGCTCGATGACGACTGGACAGTGGTCACCGTCGACGGCCAGCGGGCCGCCCACTGGGAGCACACCGTCGCGGTGACCCCGGACGGCCCGTGGGTGCTCACCGCACTGGATGGCGGCGCGGCAGGGCTGGCCGCCGTGGGAGGCGCCCGACGTCCCGGTACCCCCGAGTTGGACCCCGGGGGCAAGAGGACGTAGACTTCTCCCTCGGGCCACGTGCCCGGCGTCTTGTCATGCTCGCGCGCCGGAACGGGTCCCGCCAGATCACGACCGCACCAGCAGCAGGCCGTCCCGCAGGGGACAGCCTGCACCACCGACCCGACAGATCGCGGAGGACATGCCGAAGAAGGACGGGGCCATCGAGATCGAGGGCCGCGTGGTCGAGCCGCTCCCCAATGCCATGTTCCGGGTGGAGCTGCAGAACGGCCACCGGGTCTTGGCCCACATCAGCGGCAAGATGCGCCAGCACTACATCCGCATCCTTCCCGAGGACCGTGTGGTCGTGGAGCTCTCGCCCTACGACCTCACCCGAGGACGGATCGTCTACCGCTACAAGTGATGCCCGACCGCACGCGGGACCTCCCGCGCGCATGAGCCAGGAACGAGTTCCGTGAAGGTCAAGCCGAGCGTCAAGCCGATGTGCGACAAGTGCCGAGTCATCCGTCGCAACGGCCGAGTCATGGTGATCTGCTCGTCCACCGCGCGTCACAAGCAGCGGCAGGGCTAGCCGCGCCGATCACGGCAGGCCCCGCACGGGTACGACCGCCACCCCAGCCCCACCCGCAGGACAGCACCGCAGCGACAGGCATCACCGAGCACGACCCGCAACCAGCGCGCCCACCCGCGACGCACCGGACACGTGTCCGGGGCGGACGTGGTACCCCCGGTCGGAGGCCGGGGCCCCTCCTGGGCAGGAGGGGACGGGACGCGTACGACCTCCGAGGAGCGCGCTGGCGCTCAGGAAGAGAGACCGCCCACATGGCACGCCTTGCCGGCGTCGACCTCCCCCGCGAGAAGCGGCTGGAGATCGCGCTCACCTACATCTACGGCATCGGCCGTACGCGCGCGCAGAAGACCCTGGCCGAGACCGGGGTCAGTCCGGACGTCCGGGTCAAGGACCTGGCCGAGGACGACCTGGTCAAGCTGCGCGAGTGGATCGACGCCAACTACAAGGTCGAGGGGGACCTGCGCCGAGAGGTGGCGCAGGACATCCGCCGCAAGATCGAGATCGGCTGCTACCAGGGGATCCGCCACCGCCGCGGCCTTCCGGTGCACGGCCAGCGGACGCACACCAACGCGCGTACCCGCAAGGGCCCGAAGAAGACCGTTGCCGGCAAGAAGAAGCCGAAGAAGTAGTGGGGATGGCTGACATGCCCACCGACCACCTCATCCTGGAGAGCTGCTAGATGCCCCCGAAGACCCGCACCGGCGCTGGAGTCAAGAAGGTCCGGCGCAAGGAGAAGAAGAACATCGCCCACGGTCAGGCGCACATCAAGTCCACGTTCAACAACACGATCGTGTCCATTACCGACCCACAGGGCAATGTGATCAGCTGGGCGTCGGCCGGCCATGTGGGCTTCAAGGGCTCGCGCAAGTCCACCCCGTTCGCCGCGCAGATGGCTGCCGAGAACGCGGCCCGCAAGGCCCAGGAGCACGGCATGAAGAAGGTCGACGTCTTCGTGAAGGGTCCCGGCTCCGGTCGGGAGACCGCGATCCGCTCACTGCAGGCCACCGGCCTTGAGGTCGGCTCGATCAGCGACGTCACCCCGGTGCCCCACAACGGTTGCCGTCCGTCCAAGCGCCGGCGGGTCTGATGACCAGCCTGTTCGCCACCACCTCCAGGAGTCTTTAGCCATGGCCCGCTACACGGGTGCCGACTGCCGTCGCTGCCGCCGCGAGAAGATGAAGCTGTTCCTCAAGGGCAGCAAGTGTGAGTCGCCGAAGTGCCCGATCGAGATCCGGCCCTACCCCCCGGGTGAGCACGGCCGTGGCCGCACCAAGGACTCCGAGTACCTGCTGCAGAAGCGTGAGAAGCAGAAGTGCGCGCGCATCTACGGCGTGCTCGAGAAGCAGTTCCGCGGCTACTACGAGGAGGCCAACAAGCGCTCCGGCAAGACCGGCGAGAACCTCCTGGTGATCCTCGAGAGCCGGCTGGACAACGTCGTCTACCGGGCCGGATTCGCCACGTCACGCGACCACGCCCGCCAGGCTGTCCGGCACGGGCACGTGCTCGTCAACGGCAAGAAGGTGGACATCCCCTCCTACCGGGTCAGCGCCAACGACATCGTCGAGATCCGGCCCAAGAGCCGTGAGCTGACCCCCTACGTCATCGCGCGGGAAACCGCCGGTGACCGCCCGGCGCCCGCCTGGATGGAAGTCATCTCCAGCCAGCTGCGCGTGCTGGTCCACAACCTTCCGGCCCGGCAGGTCATCGACACGCCGGTCCAGGAGCAGCTGATCGTCGAGCTCTACAGCAAGTAGTCAGGCACCACCCGGCCGGGGCAGACGGACGCCCCGGCCGGCGCACCAACGCGTGCGGGCCCCCGTCGCCCGCGCGTGCACGTCGCGGCGTCATATGACGGTCGTCGCGAGACAAGTCCCGGAAGGACAACACGTGCTCATCGCACAGCGCCCGACCCTTACCGAGGAGCCGGTCAGCGAGAACCGATCGCGGTTCATCCTCGAGCCGCTCGAGCCCGGTTTCGGCTACACCCTCGGCAACTCGCTCCGCCGCACCCTCCTGTCGTCGATCCCCGGCGCTGCTGTCACCAGCATCCGCATCGACGGCGTCCTGCACGAGTTCACCACCGTCCCGGGGGTGAAGGAGGACGTCACCGACCTCATCCTGAACCTCAAGGAGCTTGTCGTCTCCTCCGAGAGCGACGAGCCGGTGGTGATGTACCTGCGCAAGCAGGGCCCCGGACCGGTCACCGCTGCCGACATCGCGCCGCCGGCCGGTGTCGAGATCCACAGCCCGGACCTGCACATCGCGACCCTGAACGGCAAGGGCCGGCTCGAGATCGAGCTGACCGTCGAGCGTGGCCGCGGCTACGTCTCGGCCGTCCAGAACAAGCAGGCGGGCCAGGAGATCGGCCGCATCCCGGTCGACTCCATCTACTCGCCGGTACTGAAGGTGACCTACAAGGTCGAGGCGACCCGCGTCGAGCAGCGGACCGACTTCGACCGCCTGGTCGTCGACGTCGAGACCAAGCCGGCGATCACCCCGCGGGACGCGGTCGCGTCAGCCGGCAAGACGCTGGTCGCGCTCTTCGGCCTGGCCCAGGAGCTCAACGAGGCCGCCGAGGGCATCGACATCGGTCCTTCACCGACCGACGCCGCCCTTGCGGCCGACCTCGCCCTGCCGATTGAGGAGATGGACCTGACCGTCCGCTCCTACAACTGTCTCAAGCGGGAGGGCATCCACACCGTCGGCGAGCTGGTCTCGCGGTCGGAGGCTGACCTGCTCGACATCCGCAACTTCGGCTCCAAGTCGATCGACGAGGTCAAGGTCAAACTGCACCAGATGGGTCTGGGCCTCAAGGACAGTCCCCCCGGGTTCGACCCGAGCAACGTCGTCAACACCTACGGCACTGACGAGTTCTCACCGTTCTCCGACGGTGACGAGGACGCCGGGTTCGCCGAGACCGAGCAGCTGTAGCCCCGCTCCCGGTACGGCGGGGATACCCGTCGTACCGGGAGGCAGCATCCGGGCCCCGGCGACCGCCGCGGCGCCCCCACGGACCCTCGGGTCCCGCTCCTGAACGGAGAACGCGATGCCCACCCCCACAAAGGGCCCCCGCCTCGGCGGCGGTCCCGCGCATGAGCGCCTCATGCTCGCCAACCTGGCGACCCAGCTGTTCCAGCACGGCCGGATCACGACGACCGAGACCAAGGCCAAGCGGCTGCGGCCCTACGCGGAACGGCTGATCACGTTCGGCAAGCGGGGCGACCTGCACGCGCGGCGCCAGGTGCTCAAGGTCATCCGGGACAAAAGCGTCGTCCACACGCTGTTCGCGGAGATCGGTCCGCGCTACGAGAACCGCCCGGGCGGATACACCCGGATCAACAAGATCGGGTTCCGTAAGGGTGACAACGCCCCGATGGCCATCATCGAGCTGGTCGAGGCCCTGACTGTCGCGCAGCAGGCCGTCTCCGAGGCCGAGCGCGCCCGCGGCACCAGATCGGCTCCCCGCAAGGCGCCCACAGGTGCCACCACCGAGGCAGCCAAGGACCTGGCAGCCGAATCCCCGACCGCTGCCGCTGTGGCCGCCGAGGCGGCTGCCGCTGAGGTGGAGGCTCCCGCCGCGCCGAGCGAGAGCGCCGAGGTCGAAGCCCCCGCCGCGGAGACCGCGGAGACCGCGGAGACCGCGGAGACCGCCGAGACCGCGGAGACCGCCGAGGCTCCGGCGGCTGACGCTGAGAGCGCCGAGGCTCCCGCCGTCGAGGAGTCTGCTGAGGTCGAGAGCTCCGGGGAGCCCGCCGCCACGGCAGAGACCCCCGAGGCCGGCCCGGTCGATCCGAAGAGCGAGAAGTAGCCCAACGCCCGCCGAGCCCGATCTTCCCGGCGCGCCTCCCGGCCAGGAAGGCGGGCTCGCGCGCGTGCGTGCCCCGGCGCCAGGTCACACGCGTGTCCGGCTCGACCTCGCATATGACGGAACCCACTTCGCCGGCTGGGCCCACCAGGTCGGCCGGCGGACCGTCCAGGGGGTCCTGGAAACGGCACTCGCGGTCCTCGGCGGGACCGAGCGTGTCACCGTCGCCGGGCGGACCGACGCGGGTGTCCACGCTCGCGGCCAGGTCGCGCACGCCGACCTTCCCGTCGAGGTCGCCGCTGACGCGTTGCTGCTCAGGAGGCTCAACGGGCTGCTCGACCCGGACGTCCGGATCCGTCGCGCCACCCCCGCGCCGGAGGGCTTCGACGCCCGTTTCGCCGCCCTCAGCCGTACCTACCGGTATCGGATCGCGGACCACGCCGAGGCCGTCGACCCCCTGCGGCGTCATGACGTGCTGACGTGGCCGCGGACGCTCGATGTCGGTGCGATGAACCAGGCCTGCCCGCCCCTGCTGGGCGAGCACGACTTCGCTGCGTACTGCCGCCGACGCGAGGGTGCGACGACCGTCCGGGCGCTGCTGGAGCTCGGCTGGATTCGCGACGACGAGGGCCTGCTCGTCCTGATGGTCCGGGCCGACGCCTTCTGCCACTCGATGGTCCGTTCCCTCGTCGGCGCCCTGGTGGCCGTGGGGGAGGGCCGGCACGCTCCTGAGTGGCCCGGTCAGCTCCTGGCTGTCCACGAGCGAGCCAGCACCGTGGCCGTCGCGCCTCCCCATGGGCTGACGCTGGAGGCGGTCGAGTACCCGCCCGACCGCGAGCTGTTGGCCCGGCAGGCCGTGACCCGAAACGTGCGGACCGGGGCCGGAACGGGCTAGGGCCCCGGCGTCGGGCGGCCCGCCTGGCAATCCACTCGCCCTGCAGGCGGGCAACCGCGACACTGGTCGCATGGGCTATGTCGACGTGCAAAAGCTCTCGCACGTCCTGCCCGACGGACGGGTGCTCTTCGACGACGTCAGTTTCCGGGTCGGCGACGGCGCCAAGACGGCCCTCGTCGGCGCGAACGGAACCGGCAAGACCACCCTGCTGCGGATGATCGCCGGCGACCTCGTGCCCGCGGCGGGCGGCGTCGCGCGCGACGGCGGGCTGGGGGTCATGCGTCAGTTCATCGGCTCGATCCGCGACGAAACGGAGGTCCGCGGGCTCCTGCTCGACCTCGCACCCCCCGCCGTCCGGGCGGCCGGGCGGGCCCTGGAGGCCGCCGAGCTCGCGATGATGGACCGCGACGACGAGCCGACCCAACTGCGCTACGCCCAGGCGCTCGCCGACTGGGGAGACGCCGGTGGCTACGACGCCGAGGTCCTGTGGGACGTGTGCACGACAGCAGCTCTGGGGGTCGCGTTCGAGAAGTGCCAGTACCGGCCGCTGCACACGCTGTCTGGCGGCGAGCAGAAGCGCCTGGCGCTCGAGGCCCTGCTGCGCGGTCCCGACCAGGTCCTCCTGCTCGACGAGCCGGACAACTACCTGGACGTGCCGGGAAAGCGCTGGCTCGAGGCGGCGCTCGCCGACAGCCCCAAGACGGTCCTGTTTGTCAGCCACGACCGCGAGCTCCTGGCGCGCACGGCCACCCGCATCGTCACGATCGAGGCACACGGCGCCTGGGTGCATGGCGGCGGCTTCGGGACCTATGCGGAGGCTCGCCAGGCCAGGAGGGAACGCCTCGACGAGTTGCACCGGCGTTGGGACGAGGAGCACGAGCGGCTGCGGCAGCTGATGTTCACGCTGCGTCAGCAGGCGGCCATCAGCCCGGACATGGCCAGCCGCTACCGGGCGATGGTGACGCGCCTGGAGAAGTTCGAGGAGGCCGGACCGCCGCCCGAGCAGGTCACAGACCAGAAGGTCGTGATGAAACTGCGAGGGGGGCGGACGGGAGTTCGCGCCCTCGTGTGCGAGGACCTCGAGCTGACCGGGCTCATGCGCCCGATGAGCCTGGAGGTGTTCTACGGCGAGCGGCTCGCCGTCCTCGGCTCCAACGGGAGCGGCAAGTCGCACTTCCTACGGTTGCTCGCGGGACAGCCCGTCGCCCACACCGGCGTCGCGCGGCTCGGGGCGCGCGTGGTGCCCGGCTGGTTTGCGCAGACCCACGAGCAACCCCAGCTGCACGGGACCACCCTCGTCGACGTACTGCACCGCGGGGAAGGTGCCCGCAGCGGGCTCGACCGCGCGCAGGCCATCGGCGTGTTGCGCCGCTACGAGCTGCACGGGCAGGCGGACCAGACGTTCGAGACGCTGTCCGGAGGCCAGCAGGCCCGTCTGCAGGTCCTGCTGCTGGAGTTGTCCGGGTGCACGATGCTGCTGCTCGACGAGCCGACCGACAACCTCGACCTTGCCTCGGCCGAGGCGCTGGAGGAGGGGCTGGCGGCGTTCGACGGGACCGTGCTGGCCGTGACCCACGACCGATGGTTCGCGCGGGGGTTCGACCGCTTCCTGATCTTTGGCTCGGACGGGCGGGTCTATGAGTCTCCGGAGCCGGTCTGGGACGAGGGGCGGGTCGTCCGGGCCCGCTGAGCCTGCTTTTGCCGTCCGCCGCTCCGCTCGGGTATCGTGGCGGGCTGTTGCGCGGCGCGCCGTCTTGACGCGCGCCAATCGCGAAGCATCCCGAGGGAAGAAGAGCAGGCCCGTGCCCACGTACAACCCCAAGCCCCGCGACATCACCCGGCAGTGGCACGTCATCGACGCCGCCGACGTGGTGCTCGGCCGGCTCGCCAGCCAGTCGGCGATCCTGCTGCGCGGCAAGCACAAGCCGTACTACGCGCCGCACCTCGACACCGGCGACTTCGTGGTCATTGTCAACGCCGCCAAGATCGTGATGACGGGAAACAAGGCCGCCCAGTCACGCGTGCACCGGCACTCCGGGTACCCGGGTGGCCTCACCAGCACGTCCTACGCCGACGTCCTCGCGACGCGCCCCGAGCGCATCATCGAGAAGGCCATCAAGGGGATGCTGCCGCACAACACGCTGGGCCGGCAGATGCTGTCCAAGCTGAAGGTGTATGCCGGTCCCACCCACCCCCACCAGGCCCAGGCGCCGGTGCCCTACGAGCTGAAGCAGGTTGCCCAGTGACCGCCCCCGACTTGATCCAGACCGTCGGTCGCCGCAAGGAGGCGATCGTGCGGGTGCGCCTGGTGCCGGGCACCGGCCAGTACAAGCTCAACGGCCGCACGATCGAGAACTACTTCCCCAACAAGGTGCACCAGCAGCTGATCAACGAGCCGTTCGTGACCTTGGAGAAGACCGAGCGCTACGACGTCATCGCGCGGCTGCACGGCGGCGGGATCTCGGGCCAGGCCGGCGCGTTGCGGCTCGCGATCGCGCGCGCGCTGATCGAAGTCGAGGCTGAGGACCGGCCCGCGTTGAAGAAGGCCGGCTTCCTGACCCGTGACTCGCGGATCAAGGAGCGCAAGAAGTACGGCCTGAAGAAGGCCCGCAAGGCGCCGCAGTACTCCAAGCGCTAGTCGTCCAGGCTGGAGGCGGTCCCGGTCAGCCGGGGCCGCCTCTTGCCTGTCACGATCCGAATGGAGGGTTGATGGCGAGGCTGTTCGGCACCGACGGGATCCGTGGGCTGGCCAACGGCGAGGTCCTCACGCCCGAGCTGGCCCTGGCCGTCGCGCGGAGCGCAGCGGTGCAGCTGCTCGACAGCTGGACGGGCCCGGGCCGACCCACCGCGGTGATCGGCAGGGACACGCGTCCCTCGGGTGGTCTGCTGGAGGCGGCTGCGGCAGCGGGCTTCGCCAGCGCCGGCGTGGACGTGGTCCTGTTGGGGGTCGTCCCGACCCCCACGGTCGCCCACGCCTGCGCCTCACGGGCGGCCGACGTGGGCCTGGTCATCTCCGCCTCGCACAACCCCATGCCCGACAACGGGCTGAAGCTGTTCGACGGCGAGGGCCACAAGCTCTCCGACGCCGTCGAGGATGCGATCGCCGCGGGTGTCCCGGGTGTCCCGGTGCGTGCGCAGGGCATCGATGTCGGACAGGTCCGTGCCGGCGGTGAGTCTCTCGTCGAGGACTACGCGCAGCATCTGCTCGCTTCGGTCAGTGGGCCCCTGACGGGTCTGACGGTGGTGGTCGACTGCGCAGAAGGAGCCGCCTCGGCGCTCGCCCCATCGGTCTACCGGCGCGCTGGCGCCACGGTGGTGGCCCTGCACGCAGATGGGGACGGGGCGCGGATCAACGCGGCCTGCGGCGCCACGCATCCCGAGTCGCTGCAGGCCGCGGTTGTCGCGCACGGCGCCGACCTCGGGCTCGCGCACGACGGCGACGCGGACCGGTGCGTGGCGGTGGACGCATCCGGCCGGGTCGTCGACGGTGACCAGATCCTCGCCGTGTGTGCCCTTGCCCTCCGGGACCGGGACGGGCTCGGGTCAGGAGCTGTCGTCGCCACCGTCATGAGCAACGTGGGCTTCCACCAGGCCATGGCCGCGGCGGGGATCGGTGTGGTCACGACGGCCGTGGGGGACAGGTACGTCCTGGAGGCGATGCGGGCGGGCGGTCACTCGCTCGGAGGTGAGCAGAGCGGACATCTGGTCTTCGGTGACCTGGCGACGACGGGGGACGGCCTGCTGACCGGGTTGGCCTTGATGGACCGGATGGTCACGACCGGCGCGCCGCTGGCCGAGCTTGCCGGCGCCGTCGTGCTGCTGCCGCAGGTACTGGTGAACGTGCGGGCCGAGGGGGCGCGTGCGGGTGCGGCTGATGTGGTGGCGGCGGTGACGGCCGCCGAGGCCCACCTGGCCGGACGGGGCCGGGTGCTGCTGCGCGCCTCGGGTACGGAGCCGGTCGTGCGCGTCATGGTGGAGGCGCCGACCCAGGAGGAGGCCCAGGAGGTTGCCGGCAGACTGGCCTCTGTCGTGGGGCAGGTGCGTGAGGAGCCGTTAGCCTGAGCCCATGTGCGGGATCGTGGGCTATGTCGGCGGCCAACCCGCGCTGGAGGTCGTCCTGGACGGTCTGCGGCGCCTGGAGTACCGCGGCTACGACTCCGCGGGGGTCGCCATCCTCGACGGCGGCGTCCTACAGGTCCAGCGCAAGGCCGGCAAGCTCGCCAACCTGGAGAAGGAGCTGCTCGAACACCAGCTTCCCGGGACGCTCGGGATCGGGCACACGCGCTGGGCCACCCACGGCCCGCCCACGGACGGCAACGCCCACCCGCACCGGGACTGCTCCGGCCGGATTGCCGTCGTCCACAACGGGACGATCGAGAACTTCGAGGACCTCGTGGCGGGACTCACGGCGCGCGGGCACGCGCGCAACAGCGACACCGACACCGAGGTCGTTGCGCACCTGGTCGAGGAGCGTTACGCGGGTGACCTGGCCGCCGCCGTGCGCAGTGTCTGCCGGGACCTGGAGGGCTCGTTCGTGCTCGTGGTGTCGCACGCCGACGAGCCGGACCTGGTGATCGGGGCCCGCCGCAACCTTCCCTTGGTCGTCGGGCTCGGCGAAGGGGAGAACTTCCTCGGCAGTGACGTGACCGCGTTCATCGCGCACACGCGGACGGCCCGCATCGTCGACCAGGACCAGATCGTGGAACTGCGCCGGGGTGGCGTCGTCGTCACCGACCTGGACGGGAACCCCGTGGACGGGGACAGCTTCCACATCGACTGGGACACGGCGGCCGCCGAGAAGGGCGGCTTCGACTTCTTCATGCAGAAGGAGATCGCCGAGCAGCCGGAGGCCGTCCGCCAGACCCTCGGGGGCCGGTTGACCGCCGAAGGGCTGTTGCACCTCGACGAGCTGGCCATGAGTGACGAGGACGTCCGCGGGATCGACAACGTCTTCATCGTCGGTTGCGGCTCGGCCTACTACTCGGGTCTGATCGGGAAGTACGCGATCGAGCGGTGGACCCGCCTGCCCGTGCAGATCGAGACGGCCTCGGAGTTCCGGTACAGGGACCCTGTGCTGGGTCGCACCACGTTGGTAATCGCGGTCAGTCAGAGCGGTGAGACCGCCGACACGCTGGAAGCGGTCCGCCATGCCCGCGCGCAGCGGGCCTGGGTGCTCGCGGTGAGCAACACGGTTGGCTCGACGATCGCGCGCGAGTCCGACGCCGTCCTCTACACCCGGGGCGGTCCGGAGGTTGCTGTCGCGTCCACGAAGGCCACCTCCACCCAGATCACCGCCATGTACCTGGTCGGGCTCTACCTGGCGCAGGTGCGGGGCACCCGCGACCCCGATGAGGTGCGGGCGCACCTGCGGGACCTGCAGTCGATCCCGGCCCTGATCGAGGAGACCCTGTCCCGGATGGGTCCGGTCAAGGCCCTGGCGGCCGAGCTCGCGGGTGCCGACCGGGTGCTGTTCCTGGGCCGGCACGTCGGCTACCCCATCGCGCTGGAGGGGGCCCTCAAGCTCAAGGAGCTGTCCTACGTGTCGGCGGAGGGGTTCCCGGCCGGGGAGTTCAAGCACGGTCCGATCGCCCTGGTCGAGCGGGGGACCCCGGTCATCGTGGTCGCCCCCCGGCACGCGTTGCTGCCCAAGGTGGTCAACAACATCCAGGAGGTCCGGGCTCGGGGTGCCCGGACCATCGTCATTGCCACCGACGGCGACGAGAGCGTCACCCCGTACGCCGACGTGGTGCTGCGGGTCCCGGACACCAAGTCCCTGCTGTCGCCGCTTTTGACCATCGTCCCGCTTCAGGTGCTCGCGGCCGAGGTGGCGCTGCTGCGCGGCCTGGACGTCGACCAGCCGCGCAACCTGGCCAAGAGCGTCACCGTCGAGTGATCGTCGGCGTGGGTATCGACGTCGTCGACGTGGACCGGTTCGCCCGGGCGCTCGAACGCACGCCGGCCCTGGCCGCCCGCCTGTTCACCGACGAGGAGCGCTCGGGAGCGGGGGTGGCAACTCTTGCCGGCCGGTTCGCGGCGAAGGAGGCGCTGGCGAAGGCGCTGGGTGCCCCCGGTGGCCTGGGATGGCGTGACGCGGAGGTGATCCGAGGGCCCGGGGGCCGGCCCAGCCTCGAAGTTCGCGGGACCGTGGCGGCAGCGGCGGACGCACAAGGAGTGGGTTCGTGGCACGTGTCCATCTCGCATGACGCGCGCATCGCCACTGCCGTCGTGGTGGCCGAGGCGTGAAGCACGCACATGCTGTCGCGGCGATCCGTTCCGCCGAGGAGGCAGTGCTGTCCACCCTGCCGGCAGGCACGCTGATGCAGCGCGCGGCCACCGGG
>JALYIZ010000031.1 GCA_030775505.1 Actinomycetota bacterium
GCAGTGGCGCGTCGAGCCCGAGGACCGCGATACGCCGGTCGATCCCCGGCCCCCGGACCGGCGGATAGAGGGAATGGATATCGGCCGCGCTCAGGCCGAACGTCGCCACGTCGGGTAGGCCGCCGGCATAGGACACACCACCCGCGAGGAGGGATGCCACGACGACAGCAGCCAGTCGCCGGTCGCGGTTCACGCGGCGCCGGCCCCAGTCGGCACTCATCATGCGCGGCTAGAAGGTAGGCGGGCCGAAGCAGAGACTCGTCGGTGGCTGGACGGAGACACAGACCTGAACAGGCGTAACAGTGATCGGCGGGGGCTTGCCCGGGCCTCCGGCCCACGCCGGGCAGCTACCGGATCCGGCCAGGACGGCGACACCGACAAGGATCGTAAGGACGGCTCGTGGACGACTGCGGACGGTCACGTAGTTCCTCTCGATGGGCGTGCGATCGACGGCTCGTTCAGGCGGGGACGCAGGTGATGACGGGTGGGTGTTCGACGTCCTGGCAGCGCCCGGGACTCACCGAGACCCGCACAGGCGGGGCGCCCGGAACGCCGCTGTTGACCTGAGTCCAGTAGCCCGAAACGGGCCTCTGACCGGAGCACAGGCCGTGTCCGCCGACCCTGGTGCAGTGGACGACGCCAACGGTGCCTGGGTTCCGCACGAGCCGGGCGGCATCGGCACTGAACACGTCCAGGCCCCCCACCTGGAGAAGTGACGAGCCGCCCTTGCGCCTCGTCGAATGATTGGGGCTCGACGTCCGTCCTGCGGCGCTGAGCGGGTCGGCCGTGAGGCTGCCCTCCGGCTTCCCCGCGGGAGGTTGGGGCGACCCGACTACGACGCCGAACAGGAACGGGAGTACGAGGGCAGGGACGAGTCCAGCTGCAGCGAGTCTCCGGCTCCTGTGCAGGGCGAACCACGCCCGAACGTGGAGGGGAACAAGCACCCCACCCACGGAGTGCCCGGCCGCCTGAGCTCGCACGCGCAACGTGTGACGGGCGCGGTGAAGGACGTTGCGGACGCCGGTCACCGACTCGCCCGTGGCGGCCGCAAGCTCGGCGTAGTCCGAGGAACCAAGGCTTGCCGACGCCCGCAGTACCGCGCTGTAGCGCGGGGGCAGCATCCGGAGCTCCGCCAGCACGAAGGTCACCGCCTCGCGCAGCTCCAGGGTGTCCGTCTCCGTCCACTCGAGCGGAGCGTCGGGCAGGTCTGCGACAGGGATCGCGCGCCGACCACGGGAACGAAGGCGGTCGACACAGAGGTTGCGCGTGGTCGCCCGCGCGTAGGCGCTGAGATGGTCTTCGTCCACGAAGCGCTCGGGCCGCTGAACCACGGCGAGCAGGGCCTCCTGGGCGACATCCTCGGCTTCGTGCGCGTCGGCGAGCAGCCCGCGTGCCTGTCCGACGAGACAGGCACGGAGCGCGTCGAGCGATCCTTCCAACACCTCGGCTTGCACTGCGTCCCCCCGGTTCCCTGCCACCCGCATCGGCGCTCGGGTGGCGAGACTTCAGGCCGACCGGACCAGTGCGATTGTCCTGAGCGGTACTCCGTCCGCATCGATACTGTCCGCGTTCGGCCCTGTCAGGCCCTGTCCGTCTTCCGCTACCTTTCGGTGCCTTCATCACCTCGGCCCCCAAGGATCACCGTGAGGCTCCGCCTTGCCCTCGTCGCCTCCCTCGCGGTCGTCGGTGTCGTCGGCCTCGGCGCGTCGCCCGCTTCTGCGGACTGGTCCTGCGGGACAGGTCCGCACATCGGTGAGTACTCCGGCGTGTGGGAGATGGTCCTCGGCGTCACCGAGTACGAGCTCAACCACAGCGCGGTGGCGGACAAGGGTCCCTGCCCGATCCGCTAGCCCGGTTCGTCGCCTAGAACGGCCGGCCGGTCGGTGTGGCTCCACTGCGACCAGGAGCCGGCGTACAGGCGGCCCGGGGGGAGGCTGAGATGCTCGGCCACCAGCAACGTGTGACAGGCCGTGACGCCTGACCCGCACGAGGACGCCCACTGCGCCCCCTCGACGACACCCACCTGGGCGAGTCTGCTGCGAAGCTCGGGGACGGGCAGCAGCCGGCCCTGGGCATCGACGTTGTCCCGGCACGGCAGGCTCCGGGCGCCGGGCACG
Organism: Actinomycetota bacterium; assembly: GCA_030775505.1. The sequence goes on from JALYIZ010000031.1 coordinate 2,118, forward strand.
TGCCCCGGACGTGCGTCGAGCGGCTCGACGTCGCCCCGGTAGCGCTCGGCCGGCCGGGCGTCGAGCAGGGTCAACGATGTGACCTTGTCGATGGCGACCAGGTGCTGCGCCGGCCAGTCCGTCGGCGTGAACGTGCCTTCCGGGCGCCGGACCGTCCCGGTCTCCCGCCGGCCGCGCCAGCCCAGGAAGCCGCCGTCGAGCAGCGCAGCCCGGTGCCCTGTCACGCGCAGCAGCCAGACGAGCCGGGCGGCGATCGCACCGCTGTCGTCGTCGTAAGCCACCACTACGTCGTCATCGCTGATTCCGGACGAACGCATCCCCTCGGCGAACACCTGCGGGTCGGGCAACGGGTGCCGACCCTCCGCCGCCGACGGTGGTCCGGCGAGCCAGCGGTCGAGGTCGACGAAAACCGCGCCCGGCAGGTGACCAGCCTCGTACGCCGCCTGGCCTGATCGGCCGTCGGCGTACCAGCGCACGTCGGCCAGCACCGCCTCCGGGTGCTCGCCGAGCCAGTTCCCGTCCACGATGGGGGCGACCATGGCCGGCCACGGTAGTCGGGTCAGCAACGTTGCGGCTGGCTCAGGCTGCCCCCTCCCCCTGTCCGGCCCGGAAGCGGATCAGCACGAGCACCGCGACCAGCAGACCCACGCCGCCTGCGACGAACAGGAGCGCCGACCCGCCGTTGCCTGTCTTGGCATGGCTGGTGGGCTGGACGAGCAGAAATTGGCCGGCCCCAGGAAGGACGGCGAAGTACACGTCGTTGCCGACCTTGCTGGTGTCCAGTGGTCGCCACGAAGCGGACGGGTCGGAGCGGTACTGCATCACGGGCGCCGCGCCTGACGCCGACGCGGCGCGCAGGGTGATGGTCGGTGGCTGTGCGCCCTGCCGCAGGGTGACCGGGCCGGCGGTGCTGACGAACATCACCTCGTACACGTCCGAGTCCGGGCGACCGGAAGGTGGGCTCACCAACGGGACCGGCTTGGCGCTCACCGCGATGTCGGCCCCGGGCGGTGGCACTCCGAATGCACGCGCCGGCGCATAGACCGACACCTGCGGACCCATCTCGGCGCTGTTGACGATGACGCCGCCGGGGTTCACGCCGCCGACCGTCCGCAGGGTGCCCGTCGCCTCGGTAGGCGCGGCCGTCGCGCCCAGAGTCGCGCTCAGCAGGCGGTAGGGCTCGTCGGGACTTCCAAGGCCGTCATAGATGGGCACCGCATGCGGGGTGAGGACCCACCCGAGCGCGAGAACGGCGACGAGCCTCCGCCAGGAAAGCTGCGCTGCGCCTGTCACGGACTCGCCTCCTCGGAGGGGCGCGGGGCCACCAGGAGCGACTGGGCGCCCACGCCGAGCGGGCCGGACAGGTCCGCCAGGCGCGTGGTGGCCAGCCCGGTGCCGCCGTCGGAGATCGTCGTCACAGCGTCCACGCAGATCCACTCGCCGACAGCCTCGCGGTGCAGGTGGACGGTGAGTTCGGGGTTGATGAAGTGCCAGTGGGCCAGGTCGAGCTCGCTGGACAGGCCGTTCCCGCTGTCCGCGACGGCCATGACCCGCTGCAGGCCGGTGGGCTCCTCGTCGGGGACCAGGGGATAGCGCAACCTGCTCCACGCGGTTGCCGGGCCCATCTGGCCGAACCCGCCGGCGGCAAGCCGCCACTCCACCGCCGACAGATAGCCGTCGACCCAGCCACTGCCAGGGATAGGCATCTCCGTATCCGGCAGCGCCGGGGCCTCCGCCAGCCGTGACGCCACCGCAACGCCGACGGTGCGGCGGATCCGCCACGCGGTGGCCCTGGCGACGTCTCGGCCGCCCGCCGACAGGGAGGCCTCGAGGAGCTCGACGCTCCGGCCCGGTCGGCTCAGCCGGGCGCGCACCTCGAGGTCACCTACCGGGACCGGACCGAGAACGTCGACCGTGACGCGAGCGACGACCATGTCATCCCGCGGCTGACACCGCTCCACCGCCCGGCTCAGCAGGGCGCTCGGCGGGCCGGCGTGCTGGTAGCGGGCATCCCAGGGCCCCGTGGTGTGGACCGTGGCTCGCCACCGGTCCGCACCCAGGGGGAGGTAGAACGCGCCGGTGCTCATCGACTGCGTCCTCTGACGGGGCTCGGCGCCGTCCGGCGCAGGATCGATGCGATGCCGTCGGCGCCGACGAGGGCACGGAACTCCGCGACGTCGTAGGAGGTCAGCCGGCCACCTCGCCGGACGCGAGCGGTCGCGGCCCGCGGAAAGCCGAGCAGCGGGGAAAGCTCGCCGAAGTAGTCACCCTTGCGGCACAGGGCAAGGCGCTCCTCGGTTCCATCCGCCCGCTCGCGCACGATCTCCACCTCGCCAGACTCCACCACGTAGACCAGGCGACCGCGTTCGCCCTGCCGAAAGAGCACCTGGCCCGCGAGCACCTTCTCGCTCTGCTCCCCTGCACGCGCATCCGGCCCGGCGGCGAGGTCCACGACGCGGTCGGCCAGCGGCAGCATCCGGTCATCGTGCGTGGCGACCACCACGATCCGACCCGGGCAGGCGAGGGTGCGCAGCAGCGAGAGAACGCCCTCGACCTGCAGGTAGTCCAGATGCGCCGTCGGCTCGTCCGCGAGCAGCAGCATCGGATCTGCCGCCAGCGCCCGCGCGATCGCGACCCGCTGCTGCTGCCCACCTGAGAGTTGCCCCGGACGGTGGCCCGTGCGGTCAGCGAGGTCGACCTCCTCGAGCAGGGCCTGGGCACGGGCGCGGGCAACAGTTCGCCCGGCACCGGCAGCCCAGAGGGGCGCGGCCACGTTTTCCAGAGCGGTCATCGAGGCAACGAGGTTGAAAGCCTGGAAGACGACACCCACGTCCTGCCTGCGGTAGCGGGTCAGTCGGGCGTCGTCCTGCGCCAGGACGTCGAGGTCACCGAGCCGGACGCTGCCGGCGCTGGGACGCAGGATCCCGGCCAGGCAGGACAGCAAGGTCGTCTTGCCGCAGCCGGAGGGTCCGAGGAGCAGGACGAGCTCACCGTCCGAGGCCGTCATGGCGAAACCGTCCAGCGGTCGCACCTCATAGTCACCGCTGCGATACGTGACGGTCAGCCCCGTGACGGCGAGCTCGGTCACCCCTGCCCCCCGAAGGCGAGTGCCGGGTCTATGCCGACGGCGCGGCGGAGACCGGCCAGGCAGGCGACGAGTCCCACCAACGCGGCGACCCCAGGCAGCACGAGGGTGGCCCCCAGGGGGATCGTGAACGTGAGCGGAAACAGTGGCAGCAGCAGCTGGGCGAAACCGGCGCCCACGACGGCCGCGCCGACCGAGAGCAGCACTGCCTGCGCGGCAAGCCCCCCGGCGAGCGCCTTGGTCGACCAACCCGTCGCCTTGTATACCGCGAAGTCCCTGCCGCGTTCCAGCGCGGACAGGTAGACGACCGATCCGACGACGAGGGCTGCGACCGCCCAGAGCAGCATCTCGGTGAAGCGGATCGAGTCGATGGCGCCGGACAACGGGCGCAGCAGGTCCCGGCGCGTCTCCTCCCGGGTGCGGGCGGCGATGCCGGGCGGCAGAGTCGCCGGGACTCCTCTGGTGACCACGGCAGTGGCGACGTCGGCGCCCTGGACCAGCAGCTTCTGCGCATCAGCGAGGCGAAGGAACAGCAGGGGCTGGCCGCCGTTGATGGTCAGGCCCTGCGTGGTCCCGCTGACGGTGAACGTCGAGCCCGCGAGCCGCAGCGTGCGCCCGCGGGCCACCCCGAGACTGGCGTCGGCCACGAGCTCGTCGGGGGCGGAGGGAAGGCGCCCGTGCACCGATCGAGGCTGACCCAGGCCGCCGGGCCGATACCCGACGAGGTTCACATCCAGCACGGTGCTCCCGCGGCGAACTGTGTGATGGAGCACGACGATCGGATCGGCCCGGATGACCCCTGGCCGGCCGGCCACGTCCGCCGCCAGCCGGCCCGGGACGAACGACACAGTGGTGAAGACGCCGTCGACCCCCGTGCGCACCAGCCACGCGTCGGCGTCCACCAGGTCGACGGTCCGGCCCGCCTCCGCCTGGAAGCTGGCCGTCAGGCCGGCCATGAGCAACGTCATGGCGAACACGAGCGCAGCACCGATACCTGCGATGAGGAATCGGCGCAGGCGCCATTGCAGGTCCCGCAGCGTGATCAGCCACACGGCGCGCACTGTACGGATAGGGCGCGCAGCAGGTGTCAGCCATCCGACTGCACGGCTTTGCGAGAATGGCCGCGTGAACGCCCGACTTCTTCTGCCCCTGGCCGCTCTCGTCCTCACCGGATGCGGAGGCGGCGGTGGTGGCGTACCGGCAGCGCACGAGGCCGCGCCTTCCGCGCCGGCCTCCGGTACCGCCGTCGGCGGGGCGTCCCCGCCCGGAACGTCGGCTGCTCCAGCTGCTCCCGCCTCTGCCCGGCCGGGATCGGCCTCCACCACGGGTGGCGGCGTGTCGTCGAGTGCGTCGGGCCACCCGTCAGCTGGCCCCTCGGCCCGGACGAACCCGACAGTCGTGCCACCGAGCGGGGCCGCTCCTGGCACGTACACCTACGACGCCTCGGGGACCTTCAACGCCGGAGCCCCACAGAACGTCTCGGGAACCGCGACACTGACGGTCGACAGGCTGTCCGGCGGTCAGCAGCACTCGGTGATGAAGACCGACCGCGGCTCCACCGACGAGACCCTGACGTTCCCGTCCGACGGCACGCACCTGGACCAGCTGACACTCACCAACGCGGCGTTCACCAAGACCTTCTCCCCGCGGCCGTCGGTCCTGCTGCTGCCCGCGCCCCAGAAGGTGGGCAGCACCTGGACGTGGAGCGCGACCTCCACGGACGGCAAGACCACCGCGTCGACCACCAACAAGATCGCGCGGATGGAGACCCTCACCATCGGCGGCGAGACAGTGAGCTGCGCGGTGGTCGAGAGCGTGTTGACCCTTTCCGGAGACCTGACCTACCGGGGGGACACCACGATCTGGTACTCGGCCGGGCACCGTGTAGCTGTCAAGGAGCACGAGAAGGGCTCGGGAAACGTCAACGGGTTCGCGTTCTCCAGCGACATCACCAGCCTCATGCGTTCGACCACCCCGTCATGAGGGCCGTGACGCTGCCGGGCTTCGGCGGGCCGGAGGTCCTGACGCTGGCGGATGTCGAGGACCCCGAGCCAGGTCCCGGCGAGCTGCTCATCAACGTCGTGGCCACCGCCGTGAACCGGGCCGACCTCCTGCAGCGAATGGGGTTCTACTCGCCACCGGCGGGCGCCTCCGCGATCCCTGGCCTCGAGTGCTCGGGACGCGTGGCTGCCCTGGGCGAAGGGGTGGCCGGGTGGGCCGTGGGCGACGAGGTCTGCGCTCTGCTCGCCGGCGGCGGCTACGCGGAGAAGGTCGCCGTTCCGGCCGGACAGGTCCTGCCCGTCCCGGCCGGCGTGTCGCTGCGTGACGCGGCCGCCTTGCCCGAGGTGACCTGCACCGTGTGGAGCAACGTCTGGCAGACCGCCGGCTTGCAGCCGGGCGAGATCCTGCTGGTGCACGGGGGCACCTCGGGCATCGGCACGATGGCCATCCAGCTCGCGGCGCGGTTCGGCGCACGAGTCTTCACCACGGTCGGATCCGAGCAGAAGGCCGAGGTCGCACGTTCGCTCGGGGCCGAGCGCGCCATCCGTTACCGGGACGAGGACTTCGTCGAGGTGCTGAGCGCGGTGGGTGGTGCCGACGTGATCCTCGACAACATGGGTGCCGCCTACCTGGGGCGCAACGTCGAGGCGCTCACGACGGGCGGACGGCTCGTCGTCATCGGCTTGCAGGGCGGAACCCGCGGCGAGCTGGACCTTGCGGGATTGCTGGGAAAGCGGGGGGCGGTGCACGCGACGTCGCTGCGTGCGAGACCGGGCGCCCAGAAGGCCGCGATCGTCGAGGCTGTGCTGGCCGGCGTGTGGCCCTCCCTCGAGTCGGGGGATGTGCGCCCCGTCATCGACCGCGCCTTTCCGCTCGCGGACGTGGCCGACGCGCACCGGCTCATCGAAGCCAGTGAACACATCGGGAAGGTCCTGCTCACCGTTTCCTGACCGACCTCACTCGGCAGGGGTCTTGAACGGCAGGCCACCTCCCGCGACGACGGCCTTCGACAGCGGGCGGACCAGCTCCCGCAGTCGCTCGCAGCGCTCCTCGCCGAGGACCTGCCACGGGCCAATGGCCAGCGCGTCGGTACGGTCCTCGACCTCCTGGCGGTGCGCCCGGCCGTCGTCGGTCAGGCCGCCGTCCCTGTCGAGCAGGCCGCGTGCGCGCAGCCGCTCGGCGGCCTCTGCCCACTGCTCCTTGGACCAGGCGCGGGTCTTGCGCAGCAACTCGGGGTCCCACATCTCCCCGGTCGCCGCGTGCAGCACGTTGGCCTCCACGCCGGAGATGCCGTGGGCTGTGAGGACCGCTATGTGCCCGTCGCCGCGGTACTCGCGCAGCACCGTAAGCGCATGCCAGAGGACCAGGTGGGCTGGACCGTCGGGCGCAGGGACGGCTGCCGTCGCGGCATACAGCGGCCGACCCTCAGGACCACAGCCCGCAAGCGACTCCATCGCGAGAGAGGCCGCCTCGACCAGGTCGACGCTGTCCACCACCTCCCCGCCCAGACGCCGAAGCGCCCGTTCCGCGGCGCGGTAGCGCGCAGCAAGGACCTCCTCCGGGCTGGCCTTGTCCCAGGCACCGGCCATGCCAGCGGCCACGGCCCGCGGCGAGAAATTGAAGAAGGTCGCGAGCACCAGCTCGGGCCCCACCGCGCCGAGACACGCAGCGCGTGCGGGGAAGTAGGCGGCGGCCCCGTTGGCAGCCACATCGAGCCCCACGGCGGCGTACTCCTCGGGCGCCTCCGGCGCGAAGTACACCATCGCGTGGACAGGCTCAAGGACCCTGTGCATCCTGCGGCTGAGGGCGGCATCCATCCCCGGTTCCTCTCCTAGAGAGCTGCGAGCAGCCGGTCGACGTCGGCGGCGCAGGTGTAACCAACCACACCCGCGCGCACCGCGCCCCCGCTGTCCTGCAGCCCCAGCCGGCGCATCAGCTCGACCGCGTAGTAATTCCCCGCCCAGGCCGCGACCCCCGCGCGCCCGAGGTCCTCCGACACCTGCTGTGGTGTGCGCCCGGTGACGAGAAAAGAGACGGTGGGTGTACGGCGCCCAGGGGATCCGACAATGGTCACGTCGGGGCGCGAGCGGAGCCCATCGAGCAGGTGGTCGAAGATCGTCGCCTCATGGGCAGCGATGCCCGCGAGCCCGCTGACGACCCGCTCTCTCCGGCCGCTTCCCGTGCCGTGCGAGGCGATCCAGTCGACCGCCGCGGTCACCCCGGCGAGAACGGCGAAGCCGGGCGTGCCCAGTTCGAAGCGCTCCGGGACCGCGTCGCTACTCGGCAGGAGCTTCTGCGGCCGGATCTCGCGCAGCGCCGGACCGGACGTCAAGCCGGCGTGCGGCCCGTACCACTTGTAGGCGGAGCACCCGTACAGGTCGGCGCCCAGCTCATCCAGGTCCGTGACCACGTGCGGAGTGGAATGGACGCCGTCGACATGCACGAGCGCTCCGACGGCATGGGCGAGGTCGGCGATACGCCGCACCTCCGGTCGGGTCCCCGTCGCGTTGGACGCGGCAGTCACTGCGACGAGCCTGGTCCGCGGCCCGACGAGCTCCTCGTACTGGTCAGCAGGGAGCTCGGTGGTGACGGGGTCCACGTCGGCCCACCTGACAACCGCGCCGACACGCTCGGCCGCCTGCACCCAGGGCCGTACGTTCGCGTCGTGGTCGAGCCGGCTCACGACGACCTCGTCGCCGGGCTGCCACTGGGCGGCGAGCGCGTTCGCGAGCAGGTAGGTATTGGCAGTCATCGACGGACCGAAGAACACCTGGTCTGCTGGACAGCCAAGGAGGTCACCGGCAGCGGCGCGCGCCCCGTCGACGATCGCATCCGCGCGACGGCTGCTGCTGAACGGGCCATGCCGGTTGGACAACGCGCTGCGGTAGGCCTCGTGAATGGCGTTCGAGACCGCTTCCGGCACCTGCGTGCCGCCGGGACCGTCGAAATGAGCCAGCCCTTCGGCGAGAGCCGGGAACTGGGCGCGCACCGAGGCGACGTCGTAAGTCACCGGCTCAGCATGGCGCACGCGGGTAGGCGAGAATGGCGGGCATGAGCGAGCCCATGCACCCCGTCGTCACCGAGGACGGCCAGACCGTCGACCTTCCTGAGGCGATCGGCTCGGACGAGCGCAACCCGGCCGAGATGGTCGAACAGCCGGCGAAGGTGATGCGGATCGGCTCCATGATCAAGCAGCTGCTGGAGGAGGTCCGCGCCGCGCCGCTGGACGACGCCTCGCGCACCCGGCTCCGCGAGATCTATGCCAGCTCGATCACCGAGCTGTCCGAGGGCCTCGCCCCCGAGCTGCGCGAGGAGCTGGGCCGGCTGGCCCTGCCTTTCGCGGACAGCGCCGTGCCGAGCGACGCGGAACTGCGGATCGCCCAGGCTCAGCTCGTCGGCTGGCTGGAGGGGCTCTTCCACGGGATACAGACAGCCCTGTTCGCCCAGCAGATGGCGGCCCGGGTCCAGCTCGAGCAGATGCGCGGCCGGGCCCTGCCGGGCGCGCCAGGTGCCGAGGGAGCCCTGCCGGTCCCCGGCTCAGGCACCGGCCAGTACCTCTAGCGCGCCACCAGGTCGGCGAACCGACGCGCCCCGACGTTGCCACCACTGATCACGACCCCTACCCGTTGGCCCGGCTCGCCGATGCCACCCGCAAGGACGGCGGCGGTGGCGATCGCCCCGCTGGGCTCGGCGACGAGCTTCAGTCGGTCGAACAGGAACACCATCGCCGCGACGATCTCGTCGTCTCCCACCAGGACCACGTCATCGACCAGGGACTGCATCCGCGGGAAGGTCAACGCCCCGGGCGTCGTCAGCATCTGACCGTCGGCGAGGTGTGGCGTGATCTGCACCTGCACGCGCTCGCCGGCGGCGAGGGACGTCCGGGTGACGGCGGACGCGGCGGACTCGACGCCGACTACGCGCACCGACGGGGACCTGGCCTTGACAGCCGCGCCGTAGCCGCAGATCCCGCCGCCTCCACCGATCGGCGCGACGAGCACGTCGAGCGGCCCAGCGTCCTCCCACAGCTCCACCGCCGCCGTTGCCGCTCCTGCCCAGATCCGCGGGTCGTCGTACGCGCTGACGAACGTGGCCCCGGTCGTTTCGGCGAACCGCCGGCCGGCCTCGACCTGCGGAAGGGAGTACCGGTCGTAGGTGACGACCTCCGCGCCGTAGGACCGGGTGGCCGCCACCTTCGCCTCGGGGGCGTCCGCAGGCATCAGGATCTGCGCGCGCAGCCCGAGCAGAGTCGCGGACAGGGCGACGGCCTGAGCGTGGTTTCCCGAACTGATCGTGCAGACACCGGCAGACCGGTCCTGCGGCGTGAGCTGGCTGATCAGGTTGTAGGCACCGCGGAACTTGAACGAGCCCGTGCGCTGCAGGTTCTCGCATTTGAGCAGGACGGTTAGCCCGGTCAGGGCATCGAGCGTGCGGGAGGTCACCACCGGGGTCCGACGTGCCACGCCCGCCAGGCGGTCGCGGGCGGCTTCGAGGTCGGTCATCGGACCGTCCTGAGGCGCGTCGCCAGGTGCTCAGCCGCCACGCGCTTGGGGACGACCATCCGCCAGGCGTCGATGACCAGCTCAGTGAGCTCGTCCCGGGACAGCTGCTGGAAATGGACCAGCACCCAGTTGTAGCGGAGGTCGGACGCCACCGGCAGACTGAAACGGCCGGGGTCGGAGCGCAGCAGGGCTTCGCGCTCCTCCTTGGGAAAGGCGAAGCCCATGATCGTCTCGTCCCGGGAGAAGGCGACATAGACCAGGCTGCCCACCCGGAACTTCACCCGGTCGCGGATCAGGTGCTCCGTCGTCCGGGGCAGTGACAGCGCCAGTGAGCGCACGTCGCCGACGGTGACCACGAGGCAGCGTAAGCCCGCCCCGCCCCGGTACCGTGCGCCCATGAGCAGAGACGTGGAGACGGTCGAGCGCTTCATCGCCGCCCCGCCGGAGAAGATCTTCGCGCTCGTCGCGGACCCACGGCGACACCAGGACATCGACGGCTCGGGAACCGTGCGCTCGGCCTGTGACGTGCCCGACGATCTCGCCCTCGGTTCGACCTTCGGGATGGACATGAGACTGGGCCGGCCCTACTCGATGGTCAGCACCGTCATCGAGTACGAGCCCAACCGGCGTATCGCGTGGCAGAGCCGGCCGCCGACCGGCGTCCTCCGGCATTTCTTCGGTGGGCGCATCTGGCGCTACGTGTTGGAGCCGGTCGAGGGCGGCACGCGAGTCTCGGAGTCCTGGGACATCTCACAGGAGAAGAACAAGGCGATCGTGCGGCCCTACCGGTACAAAACCCGGGGCAACATGGCAGCCACCCTCGAGCGGATCGAGCGCCTCGTCGTCGGCTAAAACCACCGCTCCAGCACGGCGGCGACACCGTCGTCGTCGTTGCTCGAAGTCATCTCGTCGGCCACCGCCTTGACGTCGGGATGCGCGTTGGCCATGGCGACCCCCCGACCGGACCAGAGCAGCATGGGCAGGTCGTTGGGCATGTCCCCGAAAGCGATGACGTCCGCTGCGTCGACGCCGTGCTGCGCGGCCAGGACTGCGAGCCCGGTCGCCTTCGTCACCCCACTCGCGGTGATCTCGAGCAGCCCGTCAGGGCTCGAGTAACTGGTTTCGACCAGAGCGCCCAACACCGCCAGGGCGGCGGCGTGCAGCGCGGCACCGTCCATACCCTCGTGGCGGACCAGCAGCTTTGCCACGCCCTGCTCGTACAGCTCCTCAATCGGAGCGGTTCGCATCTCACCGGACTCCCACCGCGGCCGGTATCCCGGCTCGTGGCCGAAGCCCGCCTGGCCGTCCTCGACGGCGAACGTGACGTCGGGCAGCGCTGCGCGCAGGGCCGTGACCACTTCCCCGGCCTCCGCGGCGCCGATGAGCGACGCCTGGAGCACCTGCTCGGTGTGCAGGTCGTACAGGATCGCGCCGTTGGCGCAGATGGCGACACCGCGGTGACCGGTGTCCTCGGCAACCTGCGCCATCCAGCGCGGCGGCCGACCGGTCACCATGACGAACGGGACGCCCGCGGCCTCAACGGCGGCGATCGCCGCCCGGGCCCGCTCCGAGACCGTGCCGTCGGAGCGCACCAGGGTCCCGTCGAGGTCGCTCGCGACCAGACGCGGTGACGAGGTCACAGCGGGCTGAGCACCTCGCGGCCGCCCAGCCAGGGGCGCAAGGCCGCTGGGACATGAACCGAGCCGTCGGCGCGCTGGTGGACTTCGAGCAGGACCGCGATGGTGCGCCCGACCGCACACAGGGTTCCGTTGAGGGTCGCGACCGGTTGCAGTCCGTGCTCGCCGCGGAACCGGATCCCCAGCCGCCGGGCCTGGAAGTCCGTGCAGTTCGACGTCGACGTCAACTCCAGGAAGCGCTCCTGGCTGGGCAGCCAGGCCTCGCAGTCGAACTTGCGCGCTGCACTGCTGCCCAGGTCGCCCGCCGCCACGTCGATCACGCGGAACGGCAGCTCGAGCAGGGTCAGGAACTCCTTCTCGTGCGCCAGCAGCCTCTGATGTTCCTGCGCCGCCTCAGCGGGATCGACGTAGGAGAACATCTCGACCTTGTCGAACTGGTGCACCCGGATGATGCCCCGGGTGTCCTTGCCGTAGGAGCCGGCCTCGCGGCGGAAGCATGACGAGAACCCGCAATAGCGGCGGGGCAGGTCCGGGAGGACCTCGCCCATGTGGAACGCGGCGAGGGGGACCTCGGAGGTGCCGACAAGGTAGAGATCATCGGCCTCGAGGCGGTAGACCTCCGCGGCGTGCGAACCGAGGAAGCCGGTGCCCTCCATGGCCTCCGGCTTGACCAGCGCGGGCGTGATGACGGGGACGAGGCCCGCCTCCACGGCACGGCTCACCGCCAGGTTGACCAGGGCGAGCTCGAGCAGGGCCCCCACCCCGGTGAGGAAGGCGAAGCGCGCGCCGCTCACCTTCGCGCCCCGTTCGGTGTCCAGGGCACCGAGGCCAGCCCCGATGTCGACATGGTCGCGGACCGGGAAGTCGTAGGTGGGGAGCGCGCCGACCTGCTCCAGAACGACGAAGTCAGCCTCGCCGCCCGGCGGGGTGGCTGTCTCCACAACGTTGGGGACCGCAAGGTGCGCGGCGCGCAGGGTCGCTTCGGCCTCGGCCTGTTCGGCCTCGGCATCCTTCACCTGCTGGGCGAGGGCCTTGGCCTGCTCGAGCACGGCAGGACGGTCCGGCGGAGCCGCCGACTTCACGGCAGCGGAGGCGGCCTTCTGGTCGGCGCGCAGGTTGTCGGCCGCAGACACCGCGGCCCGTCGGGCGGCGTCGGCTTCCAGCAGCGCATCGACTAGCCCCTGGTCTTCGCCGCGGGCGCGTTGCGATGCGCGCACCGCGTCCAGGTTTTCGCGCAGTTG